>JBCBZW010000014.1 GCA_039815145.1 Pseudomonadota bacterium | reverse complement strand
GTCGGGCAGCCGAGAAATGCTCACGTACTGAAGTACGCTCCGCTTTCTCGGCAACCCTCCGCCTTGTCTTTCACGCCCTGAGCCTGCCTCAGGGCGTGGTCCCGAGCAACGCGAAATCCTGCGTTGTCGGGGCCGCGAGAAACGCTCACGTACTGATGTACGCTCCGCTTTCTCGGCAACCCTCCGCCTTGTCTTTCACGCGCTGAGCCCGCCTCAGGGCGTGGTCCCGTGTAGGGCGGGCGGGTTGCAGGTCAGCCCTTGCGCCTCTTCTTGGCTTTGAACGGGGCGATGACTGGGTTCATCAGGTAGGTGTCGCGGGGCATCCCCAAGAGGTAGGCGATGAATTCGCCGACGCGCTCCGGGGGCAGGGTCTGTGCGGGCTTCAACGCGCCCGGGCCGTTCTGGTCCCAGAGCGGTGTGGCGACGGCGTCCGGCAGGACGGTCTGCACGCGAATGCCGTAGCGGCTGACTTCCTCGGCGAGGGATTCCGTTAGGCCGACGATACCGAACTTGCTTGCGCAGTAGGAGCCGTCGAAGGGACGGCCCTTGAGGCCCGAGGTGGACGAGATGTTGATGATGTCGCCCTCGCGCTGTTCCATCATCGCTGGCAGTACGGCTCGGTTACTGAGGAACGTGCCGGTGAGATTGGTCTCGACGATCGTGTTCCAGGCCTCGAGGGTGGTGTCTGCGACCGTCTTCAGCTCGCTGCCCACCCGCAGGATACCGGCGCAGGCCACCAGCGCATCGATGCGCTCGAAGCGAGCGAGCGTCTGCTCGGCCATGCGTTGCATGTCAGCCTCGTCCCGGATGCTGGCGGTCAAGGTGAGCACCTTGTCCTCGCTGAGCCCGGCCTCGAGCAGTTCTCCCTTCACTTCGTTAAGGCCGTCATCGCGCAGGTCCACCAGGGCGAGGCGGGCGCCGTGGGTGGCGCAGATGCGTGCGCAGGCGCGGCCGATGCCGCTGCCGGCGCCGGTGATGATGACGACTCGATCGTTGAGGGGATGGCTCATGGCGGGCTCCGTGTTCGTTGCTATTGTCGGGTGGCAGGCGCGGACGGCGGTGCGTCGCCGGTCTGCTCGAAGTAGCCGCGGAAGGGCAGGAGGTGGGGGTGCACCAGCACGCCGTCCACCGGGTGTCGGGCCATGAACACCACCGCGTCGGCGAAGTGCTCGGCCTTGACGGCGCCGCCAAAGGGGCGGGCCAGGATCGTCTGATCGACCAACGGCGTTTCGACCGGGCCGGGGAAGATCACCTGGGCGCGGATGCCGTGGCGCTCCTCCTCTCCAGCGATCACTTCCGTTAGGCCGACCATGCCGAACTTCGAGGCGCAGTACGCGGGACCGAAGGGCGTGCCGCGAAGGCCCTGAGGCGTCGTCGAGGAGCCCACATTGATGATCTGGCCGCGGCCCTGCGCACGCATCGTGGGCAGTACGGCGCGGTTGCTGAGAAAGATGCCGCGCAGGTTGACGTTGATCACTTCCTCCCACTCGCTGAGGGGTAACTCGGCGGTCGGGTGGGGCATCACGCGCTTCGTGTCCGCGCGCTTGCCGAGGCCCGCGCTGGCCACGAGCAGGTCGATCCGGCCGAAGGCCGCTAGCGTGCGCTCGGCCATGGCCTGCATGTCCGCTTCGTCGGCCACATTGAAGGGGAGGGCGAGGGGCTCGCTGGGCTGGCCCAGCTCGGCGCTGGCCGATCGGATCAGGTCCAGGCTCTGGGTGAGTCGCTCGAGGGAGCGCCCGACCACGGCAACCCGCCAGCCGTCTTGGGCGAGGGCGACCGCCACCGCCTGGCCGATCCCGCTACTGCCACCGGTGACGATGGCGACCGGTGCCTCGGCGGTATCGTTCATCGCAGGCCGGGTTGGCGGGCGCGGGCGGCGATGGCTGCCGCGCGCTTGCGCCCGGCGGGTAATGCCTGAGCCGCACTGGCCCCGGGGTGCTCACGCAGGAAATGGTCGAGGAGTTTCACAAACCGTCGTGGCTTGACCGCCGGGTGGAAGTGCCCAGCGCCCGGTACCAGCGCGACGTGCGTGCGCGGAATCAGCTTCTCGAGCTGCCGACACGATGGGATGCAGTGGGAGAGTTCGCCGTACATAGCGAGGGTCGGGACGCGGATGCCCGCGATCGCCTCGCGAGTCAGCGGCTGCTCATCAGCGAATTCGGCTTTGGCGCTGGTCTGCTCCATGAGCTCGTTCCAGCGGGCAGCGCCCTTGCGCCCCATATCGCGACGGCGCAGCGATGGCGCGCCATTGCCCGCCGCCCGTGCACCCGCAACGGCCGCTCGGCGCGCCGCGCGCTTTTTCTTCATCGGCGCCGGTAGCTGCGCATCGTCCGCGCTCTGCGCCGCCGAGCCGCTGGCGAGGGTGCCGTGGGCGAAGCCTGAGGAGAGGTCATTAAAGTGCTTGAGCAACTCGAAGGTGATGATCTCTTCATCGTCGGGCAGTCCGTTATGCCCCATGTCGACCAGTTCGCGCTTCCAACGCGCCCAGTGCGGCCATTCCCGCAGGCGCATGGGGCCTTGCAGGCACTTTGCCTGCGTGTCGGCGATGGTCAGGCTGGCCTGGCGTTGCGGCGCCATGATCGCGTGGGCGAGGGCGACCCGTGCACCGAAGCTGTGGCCGACGATGTGGGCCTTGTCTATCTCGAGATGGTCGAGGAGACCGTTGAGGTCGTCCACCATGTGCGGCAGCAGGTAGTCGTGCCGCGGCATGTCGCTGCCGCCGTGGCCGCGCAGGTCGTAGCACACGATGTGATAGTCGCGCGCCAGCACTCGCCCCACACTCATGAACCAGAAGGCGAGGTTTGCGCCGAGCCCGTGGATGAGCACGATGGTCTCGCCGGCGCCTGCGCGCTGGAAGTGAATGGTGGGTTGGTTGCCGACGACCAGATTGGGCATCACGTACTCTCTACGGCGCGCCGATCTGTCTCGACGCTCGGGCGGGAACTGCCGTTAAGGGCAGCTTGGCGACGCCAAATGCGCAAGACCGCCCTCGCCAGATGCAGGGACGGGTGACACCCAGACGCGCCGAATCCGGTGGAGCCCAAGTGTTGGCGGAACGCTTCGATGTAGCAACCGCCCCCGGCCGCCCTCGACCGGGGGTGGCGCTGTAGATCAGCTGGCGAGCTTGTCGCGCAAGAACCCGGCGATCTCCGTGATCGTCAGGTCGTCGACGTAGTCACCGTCGCGCATGAACAGCTGCTCAAAGGGCAGGCCGCTCTGCTCGAAGTGCTGCTCGAGGTGTACAGCGAGCTGCACGATATCGATCGATTCGAACTCCAGATCTCCCATGAGGCTGGTGCTCGGAGAGATGGCGGAAACGTTGTCCAGGTCCCAGTCGGACACCATTTCGTTGATCACTGAGATGACGCCGTTTTCGACGTCGTCGCTGCCCTGTGCTGCGGTCATTTCGTTGTTTGACATAGTCCTTAGAACTCAAGGAGTGATGGGTTTGAACGCGTGCTGACGGGCATGTCGTGCGGCGACGACAAGCGGCCGTCCGCAAGACTTCCTATCGCAGTGCATCGCGAATGATCCACGCTCGGATTTGGGTTGTCAACGAATCAGTTCGCACAAAAACGAGTGCGACAAAAAAGCTCAAAAACTCGCAAAGAGTCGCTCATTAACAACGAGTTAACACGACGTAAAACGGTGTGTTACCTGTACCGTCGACTCGTGCGGAAAACGCGATCGGTGCAATTGACGTGGCGCAGCAGAGCGCGCACACTCACTGCCCTTCACCGCCGAATTACAAGCGCTCCCGTCGGCATGTGCGGCCCATCGCACGGCTGTCCGGGAGGCAACATAAACGAATAGAGGTCAGTTGGATGGCTACTTCTTCCTCGGGAGAGTGGACTCCCAAGGCCCGACGACTCGGTCGCGGCGTCAAAGCGCATATGGAGCTCGGCAAAGCTCACATGCAGGCTGAACGGTTCGACGACGCCCTGGCGGAGTACGAAGCGGTCATCGAGCAAAATCCCAACCTTGCCCCCGCGCACGTAGCGATTGGCAACGTGTACTACAAGCAGGGCAACTACGAGGGCGCTCTCAAGCACTACCAGTCCGCCGTGACGATCGACGAGAAGCTCGCCCCTGCCCACATGCTGAGCGGCAACGCGCGACTCAAGCTCGGTGATTCGGCCGGCGCCCTGGGTGAATACGAGCAAGCGCTCAAGCTCGATCCCAAGTTGACCAGCGCCCAGGTGCGCGCCGGTCAGCTCTATGCAAAAGAGGAGCGCTACGAGCCAGCGGAGAAAGCGCTGCGTGAGGCGCTGCGCTTGAACCCCCAGTTGACAGCCGCTCGCCTGCTCATTGCGAACATCAAGCAAAAGCAGGGCGATGACCAGGCGGCGATCGATGAGTTGCAGCACGCCGTGCGCAGCAAGGGCGATCTCTGGGCGGGGCACTATCAGCTCGGTCGCCTGCATATGAAGAAGTCCGCCCACGAAGCGGCGCGAGACTCCTTTAAACACGTGGTCACCTTGCAGGCGGACAATCCCCTCGGGCATTTCTGGCTGGGTATGGCGCAGCGTGAGCTGGGCGACAACGCCGCCGCCGAGACCGCGCTGCGAGAGGCCGTCCGCCTCAACCCCCAGATGCCGGCCGCCAAGATGCAACTGGCGCGCACTCTGCAGGCGGCTGAGAAGTATGACGAGGCCCTGTCGCTGTTACGACAGATGGTCAAGCACAAGAGTGACTCGGTCACCATTCATGTCATGATAGGTGACGTTCACTTTGCTCAGGGGCACCACCAGGAAGCCGTAGAAGAATACGAAGCAGCCATGCTGCACGGCGAAGACCTGGCGGAAAAGTACCCCGAACTCGAGAAGATCAAATCGTCGTCGCAAGATGTGAAGGCGAAAGCGCAGGCGTACCGGGATGCCTTCGCGAAGGTCACCGCCGAGCGTGCGGAAGACCGCGAACAGTCCCGCGAGAAACCGCAGCAAAAACGCCGCAAGCGTCGGGCCCTGCGCCTGCGTAAGCGCGGCGGTGCCGGCGGCTAGGTCTGCACGACGAAGAAGAAACAACAAGAAATCAGGTGAGCGGGAGAGCCCTGCGTCGACGTTGGCGCAGCTTCAGGAACTGCGACAGGTGACGGCGACGTTGCGGGTACCCCGTCGCGTAGGATCGACGCAGGAAGGCGACGTTGCCCGCACGCGTGGACCAGATGCGCGATTGCGGCGGCTCGCAGGCGGCCTGTTCGAGACCATCGAGACCGACGCTGGCTGCTCGCGTACGAGGCGTCGTCCAACGGATGTCCATTTCCGTGGGATGGGTTGGTCACGAAGACGGGCTACGCCTGGAGACTGTCTCTCGGCGCTCACACAGCAAACGCCGGCGGCGCGCCGCTGACACACAACAACGCCAGGAGCACATACCCATGGCAGAGACCAACGCAAACGAGTCGGCGGATCAGCGCCGCGAGAAACTGAAGGCTTTGCGCGAGCGGCGCGGCCCTGGCAACCGCAAACCGGCCGCGGCGACCCCAGGTGCAGGTGCCGGCGCTGGCGGCGGCGAGGACGGCGGTGATCGACGCGCCAAGCTGCGTCAGATCATGCAGCAGCGCGCCGGCGGTGGCGCCAAGGCTGGCGCAAAAGCCGGTGGCAAGATGGGCGGTAAGCTCGGCGCCAAGATGGGCGGAAAAATGGGCGGCAAGATGGGCGCGAAGGCCGGCGGCAAGATGGGCGCCAAGGCCGGTGGTGGTGCCGGTGGCGATAAGCGCGCCAAGCTCATGAAGGCGATGAAGAACCCCCAGCAGCGCGAGAAGCTCATGGAGCGTTTCCCCCAGCTTCGCGAGAAGATGGGCGGTGCTGGCGGTAAGGGCGCCAAGGGTGCGAAGGGCGCCAAAGCAGCAGCTGCCCGTCGCGGCGGAGCAGCAGGCGGAAGCGACCCCGCCCTGGGACGCCAGGTGAAGGCTCTCGAAGGTCGCGTCGCCGAACTCGAGCGCGAGCTCAAGAATGTGCGTAGCGACGCGCCGAAGAAGCCGAGCGGCGCCAAGTAGAACGAAGAATAAGAACAGTCCCGACTAGAACGGGGTGAGCTGAGTATGTCCGGAGACAGCCGAATGGACGATCAGACGCGAGTGGAAGAGCAGTCCCCGCGCGGGCGGCGGCAGCAACGGCCGGCCGATGTTGCCATCATCGGAATCGGTGCCGCGCTTCCCGGCGCACGCAACGCACGGGAGTACTGGGAGAACATTCTCGATCGCGTCGATGCGATCACCGAAATTCCCCCTCATCGTTGGGACTGGCGTCTTTACTTCGACGCGGACCGTAGCGCGCCGGACAAGATCTACTCCAAGTGGGGCGGCTTCCTGCCGGACATGCCCTTCGATCCCCTGAAGTACGGCATTCCCCCGAACGCGATCAAGGCCGTCGACCCGCTCCAGCTCATGACCCTGGAAGTGGTGCGCCAGGCGCTCGAGGACGCAGGCTACGGCGAACGGGAGTTCGACCGTGAGCGCGCCTCGATCATCCTGGGCGCCAGCGGCGGCGCCGGCGATGTCGGCGCCCAGTACGCCGTGCGCTCGGAATTGCCGCGCTTCGCCGGCGAACTCGATGGCGAGACCGCCGAACGTCTGCCGAGCTGGACCGAGGACAGCTTCGCCGGAATTCTGCTGAACGTGGCCGCTGGCCGCGCTGCCAACCGCTTCGATTTCGGCGGCTTGAACTACATCGTCGACTCGGCCTGTGCATCGTCCTTGACCGCCGTCTACCAAGCGGTCAGCGAACTCGAGGCCGGACGCAGTGATCTCGCCGTCGCCGGTGGCGTGGACACGGTGCAGGGGCCCTTCGGTTACCTGTGCTTCTCCAAGACCCAGGCGCTTAGCCCACGTGGACGCTGCCGAACCTTCGACACGACCGCCGATGGCATCGTGATCTCCGAAGGCATCGCCATGCTCGTGCTCAAGCGCGTCGAAGACGCTGAGCGCGATGGCGACCGCATCTACGCGGTGATCAAGGGCGTGGGCGGCTCGAGTGACGGCCGCGCGCGGAGCATGACGGCACCGCACCCGGACGGGCAGATTCGCGCCCTCGAGCGAGCCTACGACGCTGCGGGCTACTCGCCGCAGAGCGTCGGGCTCTTCGAAGCGCACGGCACGGGCACGGTGGCCGGTGACACGGCTGAGCTGGAGACCGTAACGCGCCTGCTCGGCGAGCATGGCGCCAAGCCGAAGCAATCGGTCATCGGCTCCGTGAAGACGATGATCGGACACACCAAGGCGTCGGCCGGCGTCGCAGGCCTGATCAAGACCTCGCTCGCCCTGTATCACAAGGTGCTGCCACCCCACGCCAACGTGGAGAAGGCCAACCCGCGGATCGCGGACGCCGACAGCCCCCTGACCATCGTCAACCAGGCCCAGCCCTGGGTCAGCGACGGTCCCCGCCGCGCCGGCGTCAGCGCCTTCGGCTTCGGCGGTACCAACTTCCACGTCACGCTCGAGGAGCACGGCGCTGAGCGGCCCGCCCACGAGGGTGCGGCCCTGCGCGATGCCTGGCCTGCGGAGCTATTGATCTTCTCAGGTGCCGGCGTGCACGAGGTGGCGCAGCGCATCGAGCAGATCGCCGCCCAGCTCGAGGCCGGTGCCGAGCCGACCTTGCGCGATCTCGCTTTCTCCCTGGCGCGGCAGTACACGCCGGGCGATCGGGTGGCTACCTTGGTGGCGCGGCCTGGCGACGATCTGCCGACCTTCCTGCGCATGCTGCTGGCGCACGTGCGGGCGCCGGAGCGGGCTCCCCTGCCGCCGCAGGCAGCCTTTACGGCCAACCCGCTCGCCGGGCGCGGTCAGCTAGCCGTTATGTTCGCCGGTCAGGGCTCGCAGTACCCGAACATGTTGCGCGAGGTCGCGCTTGCCTTCCCCGAGATCGCCCAGGTGCTCGAGGGTGCGGACCAGTGGCTCGCCGAGGCGATGGAGAAGGCAGCTCCTGGTAATCGCCTGTCGAGACTGATCTACACGCAAGCGCTGCTGTCGCCACAGGAAGAGCAAGAGGCGGTCAGCACCTTGATGCGCCCGGAGATCGCTCAGCCCGCTCTCGGCGTGGTGGAAACGGGTCTGTGGCACCTGCTGCAACGCTGCGGTCTGAAGCCCGACATGGCAGCCGGTCACAGCTACGGTGAGTACGCTGCCCTCTACGCCGCCGGCGTTGTGGACCTCGAGTCGTTCATCCGACTCTCCGAGGCGCGCGGTCGCTTCATCGTCGAGGCCGCCCGTGGGCGCGATCTCGGCACCATGGCGGCGGTGCAAGCCGACCGCGGTGACGTCGAGCAGATCGCCCAGGACTACACCGACGTGCTCGTGGCCAATCACAACGCGCCGAAGCAGAGCATCCTGTCCGGGTCTCGCGAGTCCATCGGCGCTGCCGTCGAGCGCCTGCTCGAAGCGGGCTTCGATGCCAAGCCCCTCAAGGTGGGGGCGGCGTTCCACTCGCCGTTCGTGTCGCCGGCGGCGACGGAGCTGGCCGAGTTCATGGCGCAGATCCCCTTCCGGGTGCCGGATTTCCCCGTGTACTCGAACACCACGGCGCGCCCCCACGAGCGCAGCCCCGAGGGCATTCGCCGAATCCTCGCCGACCACCTGGGCTCGCCCGTGGAGTTCGTGGCCGAGGTGGAGGCCATGTACCGCGACGGCGCCCGCATCTTTGTCGGCCTCGGGCCGAAGAACGTACAGGCGAGCCTGATCGACCAGATCCTCGACGGTCGGGAGCACTGCGTGGTGCGGATCGACGATCACGAGGGTGGACTGAAGGGCCTCGTGCAAGGGATCGGCACGCTGCTCACCCAGGGCGTTAAGCTCGACGTTAGCCCGCTGTTCGCCCAGCGCGAGTGCCGCGAGATCGATCTGGCTGATCTGGCCTCCGCGTCGCGCGAACAGGAGATCGGGCCGCACATCTGGATGCTCAACGGCAGCGCGGCACGACGTGCGTTGGATGCGCCGCGCCAGCCGCTCACCGTGGAAGAGGTGGCGGAACGGCAAACTGCTACCGGTCCAGCCACCCCCGCAGCCGAGGCACCTGCCGTAGCAGCAGCACCGGCGCCCGCCGCGGCATCGTCTTCCCCATCGGTCGCTCCCGCGCCTGCAGCCCCGCAGGCCATTGGAGCGTCGATACCCCCAGCAGCAGGTGCTCCCACGGCACCCGCCAACCCAGTAGCTAGTCCTCTAACCAGACAACCAGATCATCCATTGCACAAGGAGACAACCGTGTCTGATCGACCCGGAAGCGGTGAAGCACCGCCGGCGCAGGATTACTACGCGCCCCTGGAAGGGGAGCGGGAGTCCGTGCTCGCCCTGTACCAAGACACGATGCGCCAGTTCCTGGCCACGCAGGAAAGCGTGATGACGGCCTACCTCACGGGTACGCCCGCCGCGTCTCGCGAGGGCGGAGCGTTGCTCGCCGCTCGCCGAGCGACCCCGCGCGTGCGCCGCGTGGCCGCGCCGGTGGTGCCGCAGGTAGCAGCCCCGGCCCCCGTCCCGGCGCCCGCTGAGGTCCCGACGCCGGCCGCGGTGGTCGCACCCGCTCCGGTACCGACCCCGGCACCTGCTCCGGCCCCAGCGCCCGCACCGGCGCCCGCCCCAACTCCGGTGGCGGCAGTGCCTGCACCGGCCCCGGTCCCGGCACCTGCTCCTGCGCCCGCACCGGCCCCGGCGCCCGCGGCGGCCAGCGGTGGTGGCGACGCGGAGTCGGTGAAGAGCCTGCTCCTCGGTATCGTCGAAGAGCGCACCGGCTATCCGCAAAGCATGCTCGGCCTCGACCAGAACCTGGAGGCCGACCTCGGCATCGACTCCATCAAGCGAGTGGAGATCGTCGGCGCGCTGACCAAGCAGCTGCCCTCGGCGCTCGTCGATGGCCGCGAGGACGAGGTGACCGAAGCACTGAACGGTCAGACCACGCTGCAAGGCATGATCGACTGGCTAAGTGCAGGTGCAACGCAGAAGGAGGCTGCTGCAGCCCCTTTTGAGTTGACCGGGGCGGAGGAAGCGGGCTGCGCCGCTCTGCCCCGGTTCATCGTTCAGGCGCAGCCGGAGGGCGTGAGCGAGGTAGCGGTAGATCCGCTGGCGAGCGGGCTCTTCGTGATTACGCGGCAGAACGGTCTGTCGGCCCAGGTGGCCGACGCCGTCGCAGCGCAGCTGCAGGCGGAGCCAGGTGTCGCGGTGGCTTACTGGGACGTTCCCTCCCGTATCGACGAGGCCGCGCTCGAAGCGTGGCTTGCGCAGGTACGGGCGGAGCACGGTCCCCTGCGCGGTGTGGTTCACACCGCCTGTCTCTCGGCTCCCGTGTTGGCCCTCGAGAGCACCTCGCTGGAGGGCTTCGGTGCGGTCACCGGTTGGACCGAGAAGGCGTTCGCGCAACTGCTGCGGGCCGGTGGCCCGGAGCTGTCCCAGGGCGGTCGCGTGGTCGCCGGCACGGCGCTCGGCGGACGCTACGGCCGTGGTCAGGACCGGGTGGGTGGCGTAACCCCGCACGGGGGCGTCGTCGGCCTGATCAAATCCGTAGGCGAAGAATGGCCTGAGGCTCAACTCAAGGTGGTCGATCTGGATTCGGCACGCCCCGTCGACGAGCTGGCCAAGACCCTGTTGACGGAGCTGCGCTTGCCCGGCGGCCGTATCGAGACGGGCTACCCGGGCGGCGTACGTCACGTGTTCCGCTCCGTTGCTGCGCCGGTCGAGCGTAGCGATGCGCCCAGTCCCTTGCGTATGCCTTCCAAGGATTGGGTAGTGTTCGCGACGGGCGGCGCTCGCGGCGTGACGGCGGAAGTGCTGCGCACGGTCGCCGCCACCGGGGCCACCCTGGTATTGGTCGGGCGCAAGCCCCTGCCGGAGGCGATTCCAGCGGCCTACGACGGATTGGATGCCAACGCGCTGCGTGGGCAGCTGTTGCGCGAAGCGCAGTCCAACGGCGAGACCCTGCGGCCGGTCGACGTCAATCGGCGCGTGCAATCGATCCTCCAAGACCGGGAGATTCTCGCCAACCTGGCCGATTTCCAGGCCCTCGGAGCCACCGTCGAGTACCGCGTTTGCGACGCACGCGACGAGGCCCAGGTGGCCGCGACGCTCGATGATCTCTACGCGCGCTTCGGGCGTATCGATGGCGTCGTGCACGGCGCGGGTATCCTCGAGGACAAGTTCCTCGCGGACAAGACGCCGGACAGCTTCGCTCGCGTCTTCGATACCAAGGTCGACAGCGCGTTCCTGCTCGCTCGGCGCCTGCGCACGGACACGCTGAAGTTCTTTGCGCTGTTCACCTCCGTGGCCGGCCGCTACGGCAACAGTGGCCAGACCGACTACGCAACGGCGAATGAATTGCTTAACCGCATGGCGTGCCAGCTGCACGCCCTGTGGCAGGGGCGAGTGAAGGTGTCCGCCATGAACTGGGGCCCCTGGGAGGGCAGTCGCCACGGCCAGGGGATGGTGACGCCCGAGACGCGACGCAAGTTCGAGTCGCGCGGGGTGCGCCTGGTGCCCGCTGACGGAGGTGCGGCTGCGTTCTTCGACGAGATCGTGCACGCGCCGCTCGACGATGTGGAAGTGGTCTTCGGCGAAGGCCCCTGGGAGCAGCACGAGGTGGACGCTGGCGTCTGGCGCCGCGAGAAAGCGACGTCCGCGCCTGCGATACAAGCCGTCGCCGGCGAAGGCCCCGCGTGGCCGCTGCTCGCGGGCATGGAATCGCGGCCCGGCGAGGACGGCGGCGTCGTGCTCTATCGGCGCATCCATACCGGGTTGGATTACTACCTCGCCGAGCACCTGTTGGATGACATCCCCGTGCTGCCGGCGGCGGTGGCGCTCGAGCTGTTCGCCGAGTGCGCCGCAAGCCTGTGGCCCGATCGCTACGTCACCGAAGTCGTCGACCTGCGGGTGATGCGCGGGTTGCGCCTGGACGATGGTGGCTTCGACGCCCAGATCCTGGTGAGCGCGCCGGTGACCGAGAGCGCGGACGCCGACTTCGAGGTGACCTTGGAGCTGCGCACCGCGGGTCTTGCGGGGCCGCCGCACTACCGTGGCGTGGTACGCCTGGCGAGTGAAGTGCCTGACCCCACGTCCTATCAGTCCATGCTGCACCCGGCGGCATCGCCGGTGTCCGCACGGCAGGCCTATCAGGAGCGTTTGTTCCACGGGCCGTGTTTCCAGACCGTAACGCGCCTCGCCGGCATCGACGCCCAGGGCGCCTTGGCCGAAGTACAGGCGAGCAAGCCCAGTGAGTGGCTGCCGCAGGTGCAGGCGGTGAACGGTTGGTTGTTTGACCCAGGCTGGACCGACGCAGCTGCCCAGATGGGCCTGCTGTGGGCCCATGCCATGGAGGCGGAGTCCGCTCTGCCAAGTCGCTTCGGTCGCGTACGACGCTTCGGTGAGGGATCGCTTGGGCCGTCGCGTATGCACTTCCTGGTGTACCCGGAGCGCCCGCCCCATCAGGTGCGGGCAGACGTCGCCTTCGTCGACCAGGACGGTCGATTGCGCCTTTACATCGAGCGTCTGGAGTGCACGTCCAGTCCGGCGCTCAATCGTCTGGGTGGCACCTGGAAGGGCGAGATCTGCGTCTGACCCGGTGCAGCAGCGCCCGCGGGTGCTGCGCGCCGGTTCCTAATGACACGGCAAGGTGGGCGCGCCCCTGAAGAAGTGGCTGCGCCGCCATGAGACCGCGAGGCACGCAACACAATGAGCGATCACGATCCGATCGGCAGCAAGAACGCCGCCCCCAACGCGAGCACCGCGCATGCGGACATCGCCATCGTGGGCATGGCGTGCATGTTTCCCGGGGCCCAGAACCTCGAGCGCTTTTGGTCGAACATCCTCGGCCAGGTGAGCGCGATCGGTGAGCCGTTGCCGGAGTGGGGCGCCGAGCGCCACTACCTGCCGGACGACGAGGAGCGCAACCGCATCTCGACCACCGCCGGTGGCTTCCTGCGCGATCTCTACGCCTTCGACAGCCTCGAGTTCGGCATCATGCCCAACTCCGTCGACGGCGGTGAGCCGGACCACTTCCTCGCCCTGAAGATCGCCCGCGACGCGCTGGTCGATGCGGGCTACCTGGAGGCGGATCACACGAAGACGGGCGTTATCCTCGGCCACAGCACCTACCTGCACCGAGGCAACGCCAACGTCGTTCAGCACGGCGTGGTGGTGGATCAGACCGTCGAGCTCCTGCGCGGGCTCTTGCCCGACGCCCCGGAAGAGGCCTTCGATCGCTTGCGCCAGGAGATGCTGGCCAAGCTGCCGCCCTTCAACGCAGACATCGCGCCCGGACTCGTGCCCAACGTGATGACCGGGCGCATCGCCAATCGCCTCGACCTCAAGGGGCCGAACTACATCATCGATGCGGCCTGCGCCTCCTCTCTGCTCGCCGTCGGCGCGGCGATCGAGGAGCTGCGCCGGGGCGAAAGCGACCTGATGATCGCCGGCGGCGTCAACGCCAGCATGCCGGCCGAAGTGCTCGCCGTCTTCACCCAGCTCGGCGCCCTGTCGGACAGTAACGCTCCGCGCCCCTTCGACGCGCGCGCGGACGGCACGCTGCTCGGCGAAGGTCTCGGCGCGGTGGTGCTGAAGCGCCTGGACGACGCGCGCCGCGACGGCGACCGGGTGTATGCGGTGGTGAAGGGCGTGGGCCATTCGAGCGACGGGCGTGCCCTCGGTTTGCTCGCGCCGAACCGCGACGGTGAGATCCTCGCCATGCAGCGCGCCTACCGTCAGACCGGCGTGCCCGTAGACAGCGTGGGCCTGCTCGAGGCGCACGGCACGGGCATCCCCTTGGGCGACAAGACCGAGATCGGTGCCCTGACGGAAGTGTTCGGCGGGCGCGAAGGGCGCCTGCCCTCGGCAGCGATCGGCTCGGTGAAGTCGATGATCAGTCACACGATCCCGGCGGCGGGCGTGGCCGGCCTCATCAAGATGGCGCTTTCGCTGTACCACCGCACCTTGCCGCCGACCCTGTGCGAGGAGCCGAACCCGGCGCTCGAGCTGGAGCAGACCCGCTTCTGCGTCAACACCGATACCCGTCCCTGGGTGCAGGCGGGCGAGTCGCCGCGCCGCGCCGCCGTGAATGCCTTCGGCTTCGGCGGCATCAACACCCACGCGGTGCTCGAGGAGTTCGACAGCAACGTGGAGGCGGAAGGCTCCGCCCTGTACGAGTGGTCGAGCGAGCTGGTGGTCATGAGCGGTGAAGATCGCGAAGCACTGGTGAACGCCGTCGACACGGTGGCTGCGGACTGCGACAAACCCGGTGTGCGCCTGCGCGACATCGCCTACACGGCGGCGGCGCGTGCGGACGGTGGGCGCCAGCGCCTGGCGATCGTCGCTACCAGCATCGATGACCTGCGCGACAAGCTCGAGCGCGCACGCAAGCGCCTCGCCGACCGTGGCCGCCTGCAGTTCCAGACCCGCAGCGGGATGTACTTCAGCGCCCAGCCCCTCGAGGGCAAGGTGGCGTTCCTGTTCCCAGGGGAGGGTGCGCAGTACCACGGCATGCTGTCGGACCTCGCCCTCGCGTTCCCCCAGGTGCGCCAGTGGTTCGATTTCTGGGACGGTATCTTCGCTGGCCAGCGCGAGTTCACCCCGTCGAGCGCCGTGTTCATGCCGCCCAACGGGGTGACGGACGAGAACCGCGAATGGCTCGAGTCGCAGCTGCACACGCTGCGCATCGGGTCCGAGTCGATGTTCATCGCCAATCAGGCGATCTTCCATCTGCTGAAGGCCTGTGGGGTGACGGCGGACGTCATGGTCGGGCACTCGAGCGGCGAGAACAGCGCGCTGGTGGCCTCCGGCATGATCCGCCTGGAAGGTCAGAACGAGCTGCGCGAGCACATCCGTAACCTGAACCGTATGTACGAGCCCATGGAGTCCGCCGGCGCGGTGGCCCGTGGCGCCCTGCTGACCGTCGGCGCCGTGCCGCGCGAAGACGTGCAGGCCCTCATCGCCGAGTCCAACGGTGAGGTTCACCTGGCGCTCGATAACTGCGCGAACCAAACGGTGTTGTTCGGTGCGCAGGAGAAGATGGAGGAAGTCGCCGCTGAGCTGCGTCGTCGCGGCGGCCTGTGCGTGTTCCTGCCCTTCGACAGGGCTTACCACACGCCGTTGTTCGCGCCGGTGGCGGAGGCGGTGGAGTCCTTCCTGCAGGACGTGGACTTCGTGGAGCCGGCAGTGCCGGTCTACTCGTGCGTCAATGCGGCGCCGTTCCCGGCCCAGGCGGATGAGAAGCGTCATCTGGCGGCCGTGCAGTGGGCGTCCACCGTGAAGTTCGTGGAGACGGTGGAGCAGCTCTACGCGGACGGCGTACGCCACTTCCTGGAGGTGGGCCCCTCGGGCAACCTGACCTCCTTCGTGGACGACATCCTGCGCGACCGCCCGCACGTGGCGGCCTCGGCCAACAGTCGATCCAAGCCGGACCTGCAGGTGCTGCAGCAACTGCTCGGACGCTTGTACGCCGCGGGGCAATCCCTGCAATGGGACGCCCTCTACGCCGGGCGCCACGTGGCCAGGACGGACGATAAGCACTACGCGCGCCAGGGCCTGCGGCCGGCCTTGCCCGTGGCCAATACGCTCCCGTACATCCGTCTCGACGACGACACGGTCGCCGAGCTGCGCGAGGTGATGGTGCCGCGCCCGCCGGCGGCACTGCCCCAGGCGCCGACCAATACGCCGCCCACCCATACCGCCGTCGCCCCTGCCCTCGAGCAGGCCGTGATGCCGACGACCGAACAGCCTGTCGCCCTCGAGAGCGACGAGGCGAGCGACCTCATGCGCGCCCACCTCGGCCTGATGCAGGACTTCCTGCACCAGCAGACGAGAGTGTTCGACGCTTTGGGCGGCACGATCCCTGGCACCACCGTGCCGGTCACCGCGCAAGAGGCGCCTGCCGAGGTGCTGGCGTTGACCGGCCCCGAGGCGGCGCCGCCAGCGCCAGGGCAGGCGTTGATCTCTCGCATCGTCGAGCACTCGGAGACGGAGGTCACCGCGGAGTTCGACTTCGATCTCTCGCGCCAACGCTTCCTGCGTCACCACGTGCTGTACGCGCGGAGCGTGTCCGACCTCGACCCCTCGCTCATGGCCCTACCCGTGTCCCCGCTCAGCGTGAGCCTGGAGATGCTGGTAGAGGTTGCCGCATTGCTCACCGATCAGTCGCTGGTGGTGGCGCTCGAGAATGTGCAGGCCTTCAACTGGGTCGCCGTCGACGCCGGCACGCGCACGATTCGCCTGCGCGCCAAGCGCGGCAACAGCGGAGCGCGTGTACGCGCGTGGCTCGAGGACGAGATGGGCCAGCTGCTGGTGGAGGGCGAGGTGATCTTCGCGGACGCCCCCCTTGCGGATGGCGGCTTGGTCGAGCCCCTGCGCTCGCCGCGAGCGCCCCTGTGGGAGGACGCCGACCTCTACACGACGGGCATGTTCCACGGCCCGCTCTTCCACTCCGTGTCGAGCCTCCTCGCCTTCGATGACACGGGCATGGATCTGCGCCTCGCCGACACGCCCACCGCAGGCTTCTTCCACGACGAAGCGGCCAACGGGTTCTTCCTGAACCCCGTGTTGCTGGACTCAATCGGCCACCTGACCGCCTTCTGGCTAGCGCAGAGCTTAGGCACCGACTTCTCGTCCTTCCCCTCCAGCATCGGCCGCATCGAGCTGCTGCAGGCCCATCGGGAGGACACCGGCGATTGCTACCTGCGCGGACGCCTGGGCTTTCTCGATGGCGATGCCTCCACGGCCCGCTTCCTCGGCGGCAACTTCGACTGCCTCGACAGCGAAGGCCACGCGGTGCTGCGCATCAGTGGCTGGCGTGACCGCTTCTTCCGCGTGCCCCACAGCTTCTACGAGGCGCGCACGAACCCCCGCGAGGGCTGGTTCGGCGAGGACTGGACGCCGCTCTTCCCGGAGGCGGAAGCCGATGCCGTTGTCTGGTACCTGCCCGCGTTCCCTCAGGGCTTCCTGGAAGACGCCGGGGCCGTCTGGAAGCGCCTGCTCGCGTTCACGGTGCTGAGCGCTGCGGAGCGTGCCGAGTGGCACGAGTTGCGCCTCAACCCGAAGCAGATGAGCGAGTGGATCGTCGGTCGTCTGGCGCTGAAGGAAGCGGTGCGCTACTGGCTGGCGCAGACCGAGGGTCTGCTCCTGTGCCCAGCCGACATCACCGTCACCCACGACGAGCAGGGCCGACCGCAGGTGTTCGCGACCGGCCTGGATATCCAGATGCCGGCGGTGTCGCTGGCGCACGTGGGCGGCATGTGCCTCGCGGCCGTGACCCACGGCGAGCACGAGGTGGGTGTGGACCTCGAGACCCTGGGCCGGGTGGAACTCGGGTCCTTCCTCGAGGGGGCGCTCACGGCGGCGGAGCGGGCTCTGGTGGCGGCGCAGCCGATGGACGCTCGCGAGGATTACGCGTTACGCCTGTGGTGTGCCAAGGAGGCGGTGGCCAAGAGCTTCGGCACCGGCTTGCAGGGGCGGCCGTCGGACTTCGAAGTAGCCACCGTGGACGAGACGCAACAGGTGGCGACCGTGATCGCGCACGGTCGCACCGTGGCGGTCAGCGTGCGTCGCCATGAGGATAAGATCGTCGCCCTCGTACGGGGTGGCGATGGGTCGACCTTGGCGGCATGATGCCGCCGCCAGCAGAGAGATTGGATGGAGTGCCTTGCGATGAGTGACATCATCATCGAACCGTTTAGTGACGTGGCCGGCGCCGTGGCGCGCCTTCGCGAGCCCGGGGTGGATCTGCCCAACCTCGACATCGCGCCCGCGCAGCAAGCGCTGAAGGATTTCGGCGCCGTCATCTTCACCGATTGGCAGATCAGCCTGGAGCAGTTCGAGGCCTTCTCGAATCGCTTCAGCGACGATTACATGGACAACACGGGCAGCGGGTCTTTCCGCAAGAACGCCGAGGACGGTAAGGACGGCACGATCCAGAACGTCGCGTACGTTTACGGCGTGAAGAAGCAGCGCACCTTTGGCCTGCCGCTGCACGCGGACCGCGCCTACGTGAAGACCCAGCCGGAGCTGATCTGGTTCTACTGCAAGCGCCCGGCGGATGCCGACGGTCTCACCTTCATCGCCGACGGCGAGCGGATCTGGGAGAGCCTCAGCGATCACGCCCGCGAGGTGTTCGAGGCGCGGCGCCTGAAGTACATCCGCGACTATCCGGACGGCCACTGGCAGGTGGCCTTCCACAGCGATGATCCCAAGGACATGAAGGCCTACTGCGACGACAACGACCTCGCCCTGCACATGCGCGAGGACGGCTCGGTGGTGACCGAGTACGTGAAGCCCGCCGTGGTGCCGTCCACGCGCTTCCGTGATCGCCAGGCCTTCGTCAACAGCATCCTCATCCAGCATTGGCAGGAGGAGGGCCTGGGCCGCAAGAACGCACTCGTGCGCATGGAGGACGGCGAGCCGATTCCCGCGGACGTGCTGGCGGAGGTGAAGGAAGTGGGCGCGGCGCTGACCCGGGAGATCCCGTGGGCGTCCGGCGACTTCGCCATGATCGACAACACCCGCATGATGCACGGGCGTACGTCTTTCGAAGATCACGAGCGCGACGTGTACGCGCGCATGTGTCGCAGCGTGGCGTGGTGAGGTAGATGACGGCAGGCGCCCTAAGTCCTCTGTTCATCCTGGCGCCACCGAGGTCCTTCACCTCGGTGATCTGCGGGATGGTCGGTCAGCACCCGGACCTCATGGGCTTGCCGGAGGTGAACCTGTTCGCGGCGGACAACTACTCGGGGCTCAACGAAGGCATCTATAAGCTTCGTCCCGGGTTCCGCCACGGCTTGCTGCGGGCGGTGGCCGAGATTGGTCTCGGCGAGCAGACGGCCCAGAACATCGATGCGGCGGCGGGCTATCTGGAAGACAACGCCGAGCTCCCGAGTGGCGAGATCTTCAAGGACCTTGCCACCTGGGCGATGCCGCGACGCCTGGTCGACAAGAGCCCGATCTACGTCTACAGCGAATCGTCCCTGGCGCGCATCGCCGAGACCTTTCCGGACGCGCGCTACCTGCACCTGACCCGTCATCCGCGGGGCACCTGCGAGTCGGTCTTCAAGCTGCGCGAGCGAGTGCAGGGCGCCGTATCGCGCCTGCGCGGCGGTGCCGGCAACGAACGGCCGGGCAGGGCGCGGGGCAACAATCGTTTGGCTGAGGTGGAGGATCCCGAGTCCATGTGGCTCGCCCCCCATCGGCGCATCATGCGCTTTCTGGCCGACGTGCCAGAGTCGCGGCGCTTGTGGTTCCGGGGCGAGGACTTCATGGCCTCACCCGATGAACACCTCGTGCAGGTGGCGCAGTGGTTGGACGTCGACACGGACGCTCAAGCCATCGAAGCCATGAAGCACCCGGAGAACTCACCCTTTGCGGCCCTGGGCCCGCCCAACGCTCGCTTCGGCAACGATCCGAGCTTTATGGAAAGCCCGGAGCTGCGCCCCTACGAACCGCGCCCGCAGCAGCTCGACGGCCCCCTGGCGGGCAGCGACGGTATCGAACTCAGCGACGCGGTCAAGGAATGCGCGCGCGGGTTTGGCTACAGTTGAGCACTGCCTGGAAGCAACACGCGGTCGGCCCGAGCGGACCGGTCCCCACGAACCACCCAACAGCGATCCTCACACCATGAGCAGAGACCTCGCCGACAAACTGGAGCCCCAGAGCATCCACCACGATCCGAATCAGGGGGGTCTTCAGCTCGAAGACTTCGAACTGATCGATCTGCCGCCCTGGAACTCGGCCACCCGCACCAGCCAGGCCGCCCTTTGGTACAAGGGTGCGCTCTACGTGGGCACGGGACGGGCCATGCTGGGCTTCATGGGGCGCTACACGGCGCGCCAGGGCTCGGGCCTGCAGGACCAGGGCCGCTTCGGCTCCATGCGCGCCGACACGGGCGGCAACGACGACGAGGGCGCCCAGATCTGGCGCTACGACCCCACCACCCGGGAATGGAAGCTGCTCTACGACAGCCCCATGGTGGAAGGG
Source organism: Pseudomonadota bacterium (assembly GCA_039815145.1). NCBI lineage: Bacteria > Pseudomonadati > Pseudomonadota > Pseudomonadota bacterium. The sequence continues at coordinate 54,153 of JBCBZW010000014.1, read as the reverse complement.
CGCGACGGCACCACCCGCGTGCGCGATCGCAGTATTCGTGCCGGTGGCATCTGCCAGGCGAAGGGCGACAAGGAGCCCGTGCTCTACATGGGCATCGGCACCTTGGAGTACCAGTGCGTGTTCCTGCGCTGCGAGGACGGCGAGAACTTCGTCGAGTGCGACGAGCAGGGCTTCGGCCTCGGCGATGAAGACGTACCCTCCGTGCGCAACATCGAGTCCGTCAACGGCAAGCTCTTCTCCACGCCGACGGGGAAGAACTTCGGCCGCGGCATGTTCGATGACAACCTCACCGATTTCCCCTACGTCTACGAGACCGAGGATCCGCTGCACGGCAATTGGGTGCCGACCTGTGAGCGCGCCTTCGGCGATGAGACCAACCTCTCGATCAACGAGATCAAGGTCTTCGAGGGCCACCTTTACGCGGCCACCATCAACAAGCGCAAGGGCTTCCAGATCTGGAAGTGCAAGCCCGAAGGTAAGCCGCCGTACAAGTGGACCAAGATCGTGGAGAACGGCGCCTGGCGTCCGATCAGCTCCGTGCCCTCGTCCATGACCGTCTTCAACGGCGCCCTGTACGTGGGCTGCACCCTGCAGCGCCAGGGCCGCGGCGGTCGCGATCGTTTCGGGCCCTTCCCGGCGGAGATGATCCGCATCCATCCGGACGACAGCTGGGATCTGGTCTGCGGCCAGCCGCGCTTCACGCCCCAAGGCTACAAGCGCCCCACCAGCAACCGTCTCGGTGGCCTCGACGACTACTTCACCCACGTGTTCTGGCGCTTCGCCGAGCAAGACGGTTGGCTCTACCTCGGCACCGCCAGCTGGAAGTGGATGCCCACCTACCTCAAGGATCGCTGGGATCTCTCGGAGGAGAAGTACGCCTGGCTCGAGGAGGAGACGGCGAAGCGCGAGGAGGGCGAGTTCCGCCTCTGGCGCACGCGCGATGGCGATGACTGGGAACTCGTGAGCGACGTCGGCTTCCCCGGCGGCAATCCGCTCAACTACGGCATCCGTGAGGTGGTGGGAACGCCCCTTGGACTCTTCGTTTTCCCCACCTGTAAGGCCGGCGCCAACAAGGGCGGCGGGCTCGAGATCTGGCACGGCAAGAAGGTGAGCTCATGAGTGCGCCTGAACCACTTTTCATCCTGGCTCCGCCGCGGTCTTTCACGTCCGTGGCCTGCGCCATGATCGGCAGCCACCCCGAGATGTGTGGCCTGCCCGAGACCAACCTCTTCGCCGCTGACACCTACGAGGAGCTCACGCGCCTCTACCGCCTGCGCCCGCGCTTCCAGCACGGACTGCTGCGTGCGGTGGCCGAGTTGGGCCTCGGCGGGCAGACCGAGAAGGACATCGAGGCGGCCCAGCGCTGGCTCGACGAGAACTCCCATCTCACCTCGGCGCAGATGTTCAACGACATCCGCAACTGGGCGTCGCCGCGCGCCGTGGTGGAGAAGAGTCCCATGTTCGTGTTCCTGGAAGGTGCTCTCGATCGGATCGTCGATGCCTACCCGGAGGCCCGTTTCCTGCACCTCACCCGTCACCCGCGCGGCACGCTCGAGTCCAACTACGAGACGCGCCAGATGCAAGAGAAGGCCACAGGCATGATGGGCCTCGGCCGCTCCGATGAGGGCGATGACAATATGACGCCGGAAAAGATGTGGCTGCAGCCGCACCTGCGGGTCATGGAGACGCTCGAGACCTTGCCGCCCGACAACTACATGACCCTGCGCGGTGAGTCCTTCATGTCTGCACCGGACGTGTACCTACCGCAGATCTGTGAGTGGCTCGGCATTAGCACGGCCCAGGCCGATGTGGACCGCATGATGAAACCCGAGCTCTCGCCGTTCGCCTGCATGGGGCCGTCCAATGCGCCCTTGGGCAACGATCCTAACTTCCTGCGTAGCCCCGAGCTTCGCCCGTACAAGGAGAAGGAGAGCGACCTGGACTCGCCCCTGAGCTGGGACGATTCGCTCCACTTCGACGAAGCGGTGCAGCACTACGCCATGTATTTCGGGTACTGAGCGATGGCTGAAGAACGTCGAGCGCCGCTGATCATCCTCTGCCCGATGCGATCCTTCTCATCGGTCGTCTGTGCCGTGTTGGGGCAGCACCCGGAAACCTACGGGTTGCCGGAGGTGAACCTCTTCATGGCCGAGACCGTGGGCGAGTTGATGAGCGCGCATGCCTCGCGCCCCCACGGCGCTCACGGCCTGCTGCGCACGCTGGCGCAGCTACAGCACGGTGAGCAGACCGAGTCGACCGTGGCCGCCGTCCAGGAATGGTTGGACGAGCACGCGGACTGGACCACGGGGCAGGTCTTCGAGTTCATCTGTGATCAGGTGGCGCCGAAGATCGCCGTGGACAAGACCCCGCGCACGGTGCTGAGCCCGGCTTACCTCGAGCGCGCCTACGAGATCTTTCCGGACGCGAGCTTCCTGCACCTGACGCGCCATCCGCGCTCGACGGGCAAGTCGCTGCTGAACAACCTGAAGCGCAACAGCGAGTGGGGCGGCACCTTCGATGCCGACCGCGTCGACCCTGAGAACATCTGGCTGCGCGCCCACACGAACATCACCGAGTTCGCCAGCACCTTGCCCGAGGGCCAGTGCCTGCGCATCAAGGGAGAGGATCTGCTGACCGATCCCGATCTCTACCTGCCGCAGATCTGCGAGTGGCTCGGTATCGACACCAGCGCCGAGGCGATCGATGCGATGCTCCACCCGGAGCGCTCGCCCTACGCTTGCTACGGCCCGGAGAATGCCAAGATGGGCAACGACCCTGAGTTCCTCGAAAAGCCCGCCTTCCGTCGTGCGGTGGTGAAGGAGCCCGAGCTCTACGGCCCCCTCGACTGGTCAGGCGAGGAGTTCCGCAAGGAGACGATCAAGCTATCGCGGGAGCTCGGCTATGCTTGATGGCAGTCGTTTCACGGAGATCGGTGCCGGCGGCATCGGCAACCCGCGCAGCCTCGTCGCCCAGTCGATGGCCTGGTACGACGGTCACGTCTACCTCGGCGTCACGCACCCCACCGGTGAAGGCCCGGACGATGCGGCGCGCATCCTGCGCTACGACGTGCGTGCGGACGAGTGGGAGGTGGTCTACGAATCGCCCCTCGTGCAGGCGGACGAGAACGCCATCGTCAAGGACGTGTACCGCGGCGAGGGCGCGCGGGCCCTCGGTAAGCTCGAGGGCGAGGAACAACTCGTCCCGCAGTACCGCGGCTTCCGCTGCATGGCCGTGTTTCAGAAGAAGGGCGACGACCGCCCCGTGCTCTTCGCCAGCACCCTGTCGCACTGGGGCTCGCAGCTGATCGCCAGCGAGGACGGACGCAACTTCCGCGCCGTGTGCGAGCCGGGCCTGGGTGATCCTGACACCCTGTCGTTCCGCTCCATCATCACCTTCAAGAACAAGCTCTTCGTCTCGCCCGTGGGCAGCGTGAAAGAGGGGGTCATGGACCGCAATTTCGGCGACGTCGCCAAGCTGTTCGTCTCCGACGACCCCCTGAACGGTGGCTGGGAAGAGGCGATGCCGCACAGCTTTGGCGACGCCACCAACCTCTCGGTCTTCTGTACGGCCGTCTACAACGACCAGCTCTACGCAGGGACGGGCAACCCCGAGCGCGGCTTCGAGCTGTGGCGAACGGATGCGGAAGGTAAGCCACCCTACAAATGGACCCGTGTGATGACCCGAGGCGCCGAGCGCTTCAACGTCAACGAGACCACCGCCTCGATGACCGCGTTCAACGGCGCGCTCTACGTGGGCAGTGGGCTGCCGGGCCTTGGCTACGACAAGGCACACGACGTCGGTCCGGCGGCCGCGGAGCTGATCCGCGTGCACGCCGACGACAGCTGGGAACTGCTGGTCGGCGCATCACGTTTCACCACCGACGGCCTCAAGGTGCCCCTCTCGCTGATGGGGCCCGGCTACGATGATCACGCCAACTCAGCCCTGTGGGCCATGGCGGCCTACAAGGACGCGATCTACGTCGGCACCCACCACTGCCAGGCCTTCCACGATGCGCTCGGCGGCGCTGAGCATATCGGCGGCGGATTCCAGCTGTGGACGAGCCAGGATGGTGAGCACTGGGAGGCAGTCACCATGGACGGTTTCGACGATCCCTTCGCCACGGGCGTACGCACCTTGCTGCCGACGCCCGTCGGCCTGTTCCTCGGCACCTCGACCCACCGTGAGATCCAGCGCCTGTGGACCAAGCGCACGGGCATGCCGATTCAGCGCGAAGGCACGGGCTTGTCCGTGTGGCTAGGGCGCTAGCAGGCGACGGCGACGGAATGATGAAAGCGCAGCACCGACAGACTTGGCGACCGGGCGTGCCGCGATGGGCGCTGCTCTTGGCGTGCCTGTCAGGGTTGTTCGGTGTCTCGGGGTGTATGGAGTCCGGCGAGGCAACGGCGGCACCCTCATCCTTCGAGAGTCGCACGCTGTCCGTCGGCAAGGTGCGGCGCGAATACGCGTTGTATACGCCCGAGCGCCTGCCACCGGCCGGCGAGCGCTCGCTGGTACTGATGTTTCACGGCGGTGAAGGCTCGCCGGACAAGATCGCCCGGCAGACCGGCTTCAACGAGGTGGCCGACGCGCAGGGATTTCTGGTCGCCTATCCGCGCTCGATCGAGCACTGGAACGACGGCCGCGCGACCACGCGCGCGTTCGGCGACGACGTCGGCTTTGCGCGCGCCCTGATCGACGCCCTGGTGGCCGATGCCGGCGTCGATCCGCGACGGGTCTACGCGACCGGAGCATCCAACGGCGGCATGATGACCTTCCGCTTGGCATGTGAGGCGAACGATGCCATCGCGGCCTTCGCGCCGGTGATCGCATCCTTCCCGGTGCCTTATGTCGAGCAATGCCGACCGCGCAAGGCCGTTGATATACTCATGATCAACGGACGATCCGACCGTTTGATCCGATGGGGTGGGGGACGCATACCGAAGGGCCGGCGCGCCGGCGTTGGCGGTGAGGTGATCCCGGTCCCCGAGACCGTCGACTGGTGGCGCCGCCACAACGGCTGCGCGAGTCCCGCCCGTGAGGACCTCGATGATCGGGTCGACGACGGCACCACCGTCGTGCGCGAGCGCAGCGCCGCGTGTGAGCGCGGCGGGTCGGTGATTTTTTTCGCCATCGAGGGCGGAGGCCACACCTGGCCCGGATCTCCTGTACCAGCCAACCGGCTGGCGGGCACGATCAGCCAGGAGCTATCCGCCAGCCAAGTTATCTGGCAGTTCTTCTCCGACAAGCAGCTGTAGATGACCACAACAACTATCAAAGGTGAGCAGATGAGTTCGTCCGCCAAGGATGCAAGCCAAGCGCAGGAGCAGTACGGCCTGACGCAGGAGCAGATCGACTTCTTCGAGGAGAACGGTTACCTCGGCCCGATGGAGGCGATCAGCGAAGCGGAGATGGGCAAGCTGCGCAGCTGGATCGACAAGCTCGGCTTCCTCGATGGTCCGTCTCCGGTGTACGACATGGGAGCGGACTACAAGCACCGCATCCTGCGCGACTGGCACCTGGTGCACAAAGAGCTGATGGAGCTGTCTACGCTGCCGGTCATGGTCGAGGCGATGGCCTCGCTCATGGGGCCGGATCTCGTCCTGTGGCGCTCACAGTTCCAGTACAAGGACTCCGGTGGTGGCGCCGTGGCCTGGCACCAGGATCTCGGATTCCCGGGCCACCTGTTCCGCCCTGCGCTTGACCCGGTGAAGAACATCTCCGCCTGGATCGCGATCGACGACTCCAACCTCACCAACGGCTGCGTGCGTATCGTGCCGGGGAGCCACAAGCGTGAGATCGAACGCCGCATGACCCGCGTCGGCCCGGAAGACAAGGGGCTGTTCGGTCGGCGCTACAAGGTGGAGTACGTGGTGGACACGAGCGATGCGGTCGCCCTCGTCATGAAGCCAGGGCAGTTCTTCCTATTCAACGAGAGCTCCCTGCACGGCTCCACGGGCAACCCCACGGCCAAGCGTCGCATGGGGTTCTCCACGCGCGTGACTACGCCGGACGTTAAGATCTACGAGGGGCAGGACGTGGACGGCCAGGGGTTCCCCCTGGACCACTACTCGCCCGTGTTGATTCGCGGTGAGGACAAGTACGAGCAGAACGGCATCGTGCAGGCGTCGGAGCTGGAGTTCGTCAGCAAGTAGGCCGACGCGGGCAAGGACGTTCCAGAGCGGCGTGCTGCAAGAGTCTTGAAGGGAACGCGATAGGGCCTATCGCGTTCCCTTTGCCGTTTTAGCCCTTGTAGCTCTCGAGCTCTTCGCGCAGGCGCGCGACTTCGTTCTCGAGGGCCTGGTAGCCGCGGGCGACGCCCTTGAGCGCCTTGTGCAAGGGCTTGTTGTCCTGTCCCTGCGTGTTCATGCGGGCGATCACCTGCTTGAGGATCTCCTTGCCCTTGGCCGCGGCATCATCGTCGCCACCGGCAGCGGCCGCACCGCGACGCGCTTGCAGGGCAGCGCGGCCACCCCCGCCGGCGGCGGCACCACCACCCGCGCCGCCTGCGGCGCGACGGGCGGAGAGGGCACCGGCCGGTCCGCCACGACCACCGCCACCAGCGCGAGGGCCAGTTCCTGAACGTCGGGCGCCGGCGATGGCGGCGCTACCTTCACCGCCCGTGCGCCGTTCGCGGAAAGCGCTCAAGCGACTGTGTAGGGAGCTGTCATCACTCTCGGTGTTGTTGCCCCCACCGCTGTTGGTTTCGTCCGGCGTCACGGCGCCCGGGATGTCGTCGACGCTCAACGGCTTGTCTTCTTGTACGGCGGCAGTCTCCTGCGCCTTTTTCTTGCTCATGTCGTTCGTCCTCTTGTCGTTCGCCGATTGCGCTCGGCGCAGGGCTTGCATGATGCGTGCGCTATCGCTCATCTCGGTGGCGGAGTCGGGGCCTAGAGCCCGCGGCGCTCGCACTCTTCCTCGAACCAGCCGCACACCTGGTTGTAGATCTCGTAGTCACCGTCGTTCAGCGAGCGTAGCTCGTCGAGGAAGTCATCGCTGACGTCCTGGCGGGTGAAGCGCTTGGTCTGGGACACGTTGGCCTCTTCCAGGCGCAACACGCCGAGCTCCGGGTAGACGTTCTGCAGGAGCTCGAGGCTGCGGCCGTACTGCTCGGTGATCCCGATGAAGTCGAAGTCTGCGATGTACTCCAGCACACCGTGGGACTCGTACACGTTCTGGGTGCGTTCCATGCGCACGAAGTCCTCGAAGGACAGCTGCTCGGCGCGATCGGGCATGGTGACGAACATGTGGTTGTAGGCGGAGATCAGCCGCTTCAGGGGATCGCGCAGGAAGGTGATGCAACGCGCGTCCGGGAACAGTTCGCGCAGAGCGAACAGTGTGTAGTGGCCGTGAATGCAGGCGACGCCGTTGGTCTCGCAGTAGTCCACCAGCGCCGCGGCGTCCTCATCGGCCAGGTGCTCCAGGGAACGGCCCTGGAAGCCACAGACGTAATCGTTGCCGCACATCACCCGACCGAGGTAGGTGAGAGCGACCCGATCCTCGCCGAGTTGCGCCTGCAGCGCCTGCCGGAAAGAAGTGCCAGCAGTCTTCGGAATATGCACAGAAAGCAGCATCGCCAGATCATCCAGGGACACAATTACCGGAGCGCGATGTTACACCGGCCCGCGGTGCCTCGATAGCGCCGACCCTGCAAAGCGGGCATCCGGCCGGCGCGGGCGGCCCGCACGGTGCGCAACGCCCTGTGTACAGCCTTCATCGAACGGACAATAAGACCTTGAGGCTGCGCATTATTTGAGCATTACGTCACATTTTTGACAGATGCTCAGCCTCGAAACAAGGGCTTACGGTGATCGTTATCTCGATGTGACGCGGCGCACGCTCGGCGGGGCTACAATTGCGGCCACAGGATCAATCCGTGGTCCAAAAACCAAGAGTCCGGCTAACTGGACCTTCAAAGTACGGAGACCCCCAATACCATGCGACTGAATGGTTCCGAGCCTGGGAAGGCTACTTCAATGCTTAATCTCCTCGCCCCCGCCGTTGCCCTTAGCCTGGGCCTCACTGTGGGTGTGCCGGCAGCGTTGGCCGACTTTGTGGTCGACGATCAGATCATCTCCGATACCTCGAGCGATCTCCCCGCACCGGAGTTCGACGAAGCCGAGAACCGGATGATCTGGCAAGACCGTTTCAACCAGCTGTGGATCGCTCGCGTCGATCCCATCACCGGCGACATCAGCCCCGCGGACGGCCGTGGCACGTTGGTCGACACCGGGCTCGCCTCCGTGGGCGAGGTGGGCAACACCCCGCGCATGAGCTACGGCGAGGAAGACGTGCTCATCTACACCAAGGATGTGGAAGGGACGAAGTGGCTGGCCGTGGCGCGCAACGTGGGGCCCGCGACGTGGACCACCGAGTTGCTCGAGCAGGGCGACAATCGCCTTCGCGCGAACGGCACGCAGCCGGGCTTCACCGGCACGGCGCGCATGGTCTACAACCGCATCCTGCCGGACGGCGAGATCGTCGTGTCCTGGCGCGACTGGAACGACCCCGCCAGTGAGGGCAGCGCCAACGTGGTGGCCGAGGGCGGCCGCTTCCTCGGCACCGAGCCCACCGTACTGACCCTGGCGACGGACGACATCGGCCGCACCCAGGTGATGCAGATCGATCTGGCGACCGGCGACGGTGAACTCATCACCTCTTCGCCGAACAACAAGATCAACCCCTTCATCTGGTTCGCGCCGGAGTTCAACGACTTCGCGTTCGTGCTGATGATCAACTTCACGGACCTCGCGGTCTACCGTCGCATCGACGGTGTCTGGACTGAATACAACCGCTTCGTTATTCCGAGCGACAAGCCGCTCCTGAGCTCGCCCGAGGCGTTCTCCCTGAACGGCCGCTCCTACGTCACCGTGGTGGCCGCTGATGAGCTGGGCCAAGGCGACACCTTCCCCGGCCAGCCTGTTGGCCCCAGTGAGATCTGGCTGGCCGGCATCGATCCGGATGCGCCGTTCTTCCGTCGCATCGACGATCCGCTCACCGACGAGCAGCGCTCGGAGCCTGAGCCGTACATGTTGCCCAGCGGTCCGGTCGCCTACTACACGGAGCGTCTGGCCGGCTTCCCGGGTACTCGCTTCCTGCGGCGTGCCGACACGGGCCTCGGCCCCAGCTTCGCGTACGATCTGCCGGCCAGCTACGGTGGCCCTTGGGCAGGCAGCAACCGCGATAACCGCAATTGCAACTGCGTGCCCTTCGCCATCGGTGATGCGTTCACCGCCGGTGCGCCCATCGATGTGCCCGGCGCGCAGTTCGCTTGGTCGACCCTCGCCAGCGACGGCACCTTGCTGTTCAGCAGCCGCAACAACAACCTCGGCGTAAGCGAGCTGATCGCCCTCGACACCAACACGGGTGCCGAGAAGTTCCGCATCGACGAGTCGCAGACCGGCACGCAGCTGGCCCAGGTGGGTGCGCTGATCGATCGCGACGGCAACTTCTACGTCACGGCCCAGGAGGCGATCACCAAGTTCGCCCCCGACGGCTCGGTGCTGTGGTCGACGCCGGTGATCGGCTTGTCCCGAGGGGCGCAGTTCCTGCCGGACGGTCGCCTCGTGATGTTCACCTGGAACGCCCAGGCCTACATCCTCGACCCCGCCGACGGCACCGTGCTCGGGGAGCAGCAGCTCTCGCCGAACCGCAACTTCCCGGCCACGCCGAACTGTCTGCTCGGCGGCGCCGAAGCAGCGTGTGCCTACGCCTCGGCCATCGCGGTCGAGTCCAACGACGGCACCGTCTACGCCTCGCTGACGCGCGGCACGGGCGCGGGCCTGCTGCAGGCCTTCGACTACGACCCGCAGACGGTCACCCTGACCAGCCGCTGGGGCTTCGCATCGCCCGCGCTGACCCGCCCGGCCAGTGCGCCGGTGGTGAGCCCGGCCGGCGACGTGGTGTACACCCAGGAGCGCAACGGTACGTTGAGCGCGATCAACCCGGCGACCCCCGCCATCCGTTGGCAGGTGAGCACGGGTATCTCGAGCAAGGACGCACCGGCGCTGAACGGTGATCTGATCATGCCCGCGGGAACGGCGGCCGACGGGGCCACGGGGATCACCGTGTATCGCAACACCGGGGCGGCGGCGGAGATCGCCTTCCAGAGCACCGACTACCTGCCGCGCTCCCTGGGCGCTGCGGCCGGTGAAGGACGCTTCGTGCTAGCGGTCGAAGAGGTGGCCACGGGCGATCTGCTCCTGGCCGTGATCGACGTGACCAACGGCACCCTCAGCACGTCTCCCTGGGCCGCGGGCGTATCGCCCAACACCCTGCGCGCGCTAACCGTGCGTCAGGATGGCGCGGTGGTCGTGCAGGCCTGGGGTCGCAGCGACAACGTCGTGGTGTTCACTCCCGCACCCTGACACGACAGGGCAAACTGAAGGTGGGGCGTTGGCTCGCCCCGCCTTCGGGCTTAGGCTTAGGGCCAACACCGGTAGGCAGAACTCGAGCGTGCGATGCTGAGAATCCTAAAGCGTCTGCTAGGTGGTGGTGCGCCGGCTGCCAGGCCCGCACCGCGGGCTGCTCGGCGAGCAGGCGCGGCGGCGACACCAGCGCCCGTCGTGTTGAGTGACGAGCAGCGCGCGCTAGTGGAAGCGGCCGTGCTGCCTCGGGCGGCCACCCGGTCGCCACCTCACGGCGGCCCCTTTCCCGTCAAGACCGTCGACTCCCTGTATCTGTGGGATGCAGGTCGGGCACGCCTGGTGGAGGTGCGCATCGCCTTCCCCGTGGGCGGGCGCGAGCCACACCCGCTCATCGTCTTCTCCCACGGCGCCCGCGGTAGCAAGGACGACTACCAGTTGCTCACCCAGTGCTGGGCCAGCTGGGGCTACGTGTGTATCCAACCCAACCACTCCGACGCGCGCCCATCGACGGAGCCGGAGATCCCCGAGTCACCGCCGACCAGCGCCTTCGGTGACTGGCCTAACAGGCCTCGTGACGTGACCTTCATCCTGGATTCGCTGATCGATATCGAACACCGCACGGCGGGGCTCAAGGGCTTGATCGATCGCGACCGTATCGGCGTGGGTGGTCACTCCTTCGGTGCGAGCACAGCCCAGTTGCTGGGAGGCGCCCTGGTGATCCGCGACGGGCGCCGCTCGCGTCCCTACCGCGACCCCCGGGTGAAGGCCTTGGTGCTGATCTCGCCGCAGGGGCGGGGGCAGTTGCACGCAGACGGGTCCTGGGACGAGCTCGATCTGCCCACGATCACGGTGACCGGTACGCGCGATCGCGGTCGTGACGGTCAGCCGTGGGAGTGGCGCCTGGAGCCCTTCAATGCGGCGCCGGAAGGTCGCCAGTACGCCGTGGTGGTCGAGGACGGTGCCCACGACATGGGGGGCCTGGACCGAGCGTCCGTCCACGTGCCGAACCTCTCCGACGAGGCCATCGCACAGCTGGTGTTGGAGAGCACCTTGCAGTTTTGGAACGCGTGGCTGAAGGAGCGGGCAGGCGATCAGGCGTCCTTGCGTCAGTCGCGCACCCTCTTTCAGGGCGGGACCGAAGCGCGGTTGATGGTGCGATGAGCGGCCGCCGCTCGCGGCCTTGGTGCTCAGGAGTAGCCGAAGCGCTCGGCCATCGCCCGCACCTCGTCGCTGAACCCCACATCGTCCTGGCGCCAGGGCAGGGGGCCGTCGAGGGAACTCGGGCGGATCCGCGCATGGCGCAGGGCGGGCGAGCGCAGGTAGTTGATGTCGTTGCCGAGGTGAGCGCCGAGCGGACCGAGGCTGGCGTAGGGCGAGTCCTCCGGATGCATCATTGCCTCCAGGGCCTCGTCGTCCGTGCGCAGGCCCAGCCAGCGACAGATCTTGCGCAGGGAACTGCTGGGGGCGTTGAGCACGTCTTCACCGCGCAGGGTCATCTGGCGGTGGGCCGGCACATCGGCCAGGGCGTTCACGATGTTCTGTTGCACGTCCAGCCAGGAGATCTGCGGGTCGACCACCGGCGGGTCGGCCGAGTAGTCCACGGAGTTGGAGAGGATCGCCATCATGCCCTTGGCGATCTTCATGATGGAGACGCCCTGGGTACGCGGGTGACGCAGTAGATGCAGGAAATACGCGTCGGGAAATGCCTCCATCAGGCGGGTCAGATACTCCGGCTTGGAGCTGTAGACGGGGCTCTTGTCGACCACCCGCAGGGGCGCGACGCGCTCGCACAGCTCGAAGTAGATGTCCTGGGTGCTGTGATCGAGACGGGTGAGCATCCAGCGCTTGGCCATGTCGACGGACACGAGGCTCTGCTCGGCGCCGTAGAGCTGGGCCACGACGCGCATCAGGCCGTGGATCTGGATCTGCCGGTAGCCGGCGAACTCCTCGATCAGATCACGCACCGTGTCGGTCACGAACAGGTTCAGCTCCGGCATCCCGTAGGCTTGCGGGTGCTGGCCCAGCATGCCGTTGATCAGAGAAGTGAACGAGCGCGGCGACCCCAGGATAAAAAGGGGCGGCGGTGGCGGTTCCAGCTGCCGCAGCGGCACCGCACCGGCGTGGGTGTCGTCGAGGGCAGGGCTGTCGGGTGCGGGCGAGGACATGGGAACCGTTTGGCGTCTCAGTGATCGTCTTATTAGAGGTGCAAGCGCGGCACCATACCAGAGCGACGGCGCCTTGGGAGTGATCTGAGTGTCAGGCTTCGAAGAGGTGAGAACCGTGCGGTGCGCCCGGATACCGGCGTCGCACCTGGGGCACACTCTCAAGCATTTGCCGTATCGCGGTATCATATTGGTTTTGCGGAGATAACCGCACGCCAGTTGGGCAGCGGGCGAGGGTCGCCGCGCTTGCCCGCACACCGCATCGTTGATCGAGAAGGCCGTTGGAAACGAATCGCAGGCTCAACACCGTAGATGCCGATCAGCTGAGCGAGGAAGAGAAAGCTCGCCAGCTGCGTCTGCTCGCCCTGCGTGAGCGGATCTCCCCGGATGCGTCGGTCTCGCCCCTGCTGTCGGGGTCGCCGCCACCACCGCCGCGCGCTGGAGATGCGGCCGATGGCGACGTGCCGCCGGTCGGTGAGTCCGGTGACGAAGGCGAGGAGATCAACGCCTTCCTGAAGACCCTGGTGGACAAGCGCAAGGCCCGCCACCACCAACTGCAGATCATCCAGGACTTCTTCGAGAACCCGGTCGAGTTCGGCGTCGAGATCGACTTCATCCCGAGCGGCACGCCGCTCAGCGAGATCAAGGCGCGCAAGAAGGAACTCGGCTATCGGGTGAAGCTACTGAACAGCGTTCTTGACGCGTTTCAGGGCGAGCTCGCCATGCTCGAGCAAGCCGAGCGCTCCGCCTTGAGTCCCGCCGCCGAGGCGCAGGCCGAACAGGGCGGCGCCCGCACCCGAGAGGACATCCACCCGCAGCTGCCCGCCGCGGACGGCAAGGAGGGCTAGGGTGGTCAGCGTGATCGCTAGGCCGCGCCCCTACGAGCCGGCCCCCAACCGCGGCCTGGGCCTGGACCAGTTCCGCATGATCGCGCCGAACGGTTTCGGTGATGGTCACAACAGTTTTCCCCATTCGGTCGCCTGGTTCCGAGATCGCGTGTACGTCGGTACCACGCGCTCGAACTTCCAGATGATCAAGATCCAGCACACCTTCAAGAACATGCCTGTGCCCCTGTGGCCGGTGGAGGGCCCGGACGACGCCGAGGGCCTCTACCGCGATCTGGACCGACGCGCCCAGATCTGGGCCTTCGACCCGAAGACCGGTGTGTGGGACCTGGTGCACTCTGCCCCCGAGGTGCCGGCGATCGGCGGCCACTTCGGCATGGTGGCGCGGGAGACGGGCTTTCGCAGCATGGCCGTGTTCCAGGGCGAGTCCGACGATGAGCCAGCGCTCTACGCCGCCACCTGGGCGGTGAGCCGTTCTCCCGGCGCCCTGTTGTTGCGCTCGACCGACGGCAAGGAATTCCACCCGGTCTCGCCCTTCGGCATCATCGAGGGCCTGCCCGTTACCGCCACGCGCGTGCTGATCCCCTTCAAGGGGCGACTGTTCACCTCCCCCACGGGCACCCGCGGCTTCGACGTGAAGTTCGTCATCAACGTCTCCGGCAACCCGGTGATCTACGAGAGTCGGGACCCCGCCAACGGTAACTGGGTGCCGGTCAACGAGCCGGGCTTCGGCAACCCGGACAACCAGGGCGTGCTGATGCTCTGTGAGTTCCAGGACCGCCTCTACGCCACCACCTTCAACAACAACGGCTTCGAGGTGTGGTGGAGCGATTGTGAGGGCGAGCCTCCCTACCGATGGGAGAAGGTGCTCGACAAGGGCGGCGGTCGGGGCGCCGAGAACCAGATCGGCGTGACCATGCACGTGTTCAAGGGTGCGCTCTACATCGGCACGGCGATCCAGAACGGTGGCAACGATCTCAACAACAAGATCGGCCCTGCAGGGTCCGAGGTGATCCGCATCAACGCGGACCATACCTGGGACCTCATCATCGGCAGCGCGCGCTACACGGACCAGGGTAAGAAGATACCGCTCAGCGGCGTGGCCGCCGGCTTTGGCAACGTGTTCAACGGCTACTTCTGGTCAATGACCGCGCACGACGGCTGGCTATATGTCGGGTCGATGAACTCGACGATCTGGGTACGATTCTTGAACAGCGATGCCTACAATGCCGGCATACGCAACGTGGTTGGCCACGTGGGCGCCGAGAACATCGTGGATAACGAAGGGGGCTGCTCCCTTTGGCGCACGGCAGATGGTGAGAACTGGATGCCTGTCACCAAGGTCGGCTTCGATAACAGGTACAATCTCGGAATCCGTAACCTCCTGTCTACGCCCCACGGCCTGGTGGCTGCCGTGGCCAATCCCTTCGGTCCCCGCGTCGCCGTACGCGGTGACAATGAAGAGTGGCACTACACGGACAACCCGCGCGGGGGCTGTGAGATGTGGTTCGGACGCTTCTGGGATGAGGATCCGCCGGAGCACCCACTACGCCGCTGCGCTGACAGCGTATCGGCCTGGATGGAGTCTTCACGGGGAGAGGCAACCGCCTGGTTAGGCGGTGACGAATAATTTCTAAACGTAACACCCACCATCAACAACACACACAAATGGCGGCAGACCCAATGGAAGTTGTAACTACTTACGAACCGTACGCGCAGGAGCCGGAGTACATCGGGGCCAACAAAGCCCTGCTCGAGACCATTGAACTCGGTCCGGTAAGGCGCGTGCTCGACCTCGCTTGTGGCACGGGCCTGATGACCGATCTGCTGATGCAGCTCAAGCCCGGTATCGCCGTCAATGGCATCGACCTGTCCGGTGAGTCCCTCGCCATCGGCCGCCGCCAGCTGCGCGAGAAGGGCCTGCTGGTCGAGTCGCAGGAAGACCTCGACGCTGCCGCCGCCGAAGGGCGCAGCGCCATGTTCATGGTGGAAGGCAGCGCCATGGACCTGGATCACTTCGCCGACAACACCTTCGACATGTGCATGATCGGCAACGCCATCCACCTGATGCCGGACAAAGACCAGTTCGTGCGCAACGTGTACCGCGTGCTCAAGCCCGGTGCGCCGTTCACCTTCAACTCCGTGTTCTTCACCGGCACCTTCGGCGAGGGCAGCGAGCCGGTGTACAAGGAGTGGATGATGGGCGCCGTGAACCTCCTCATGGAGAAGAACGCGGAGCTGATCAAGGAAGGCAAACCCGCCATCAAGCGCAAGCGCGGCACGGCGGGCAAGGCCTTCGACAAGGATTGGAAGACGCCTGAGGGCTGGGCCGGTGTGCTCGAGCAGGCAGGCTTCGACGTGGAGCGCGTCTACAAGCGTCCGATCCCCATCGACCAGCGCGGCCTCGAACTCGTGGGCGCCTACGGCGGTCTCGCCGAGGTGCTGATGAGCGGCTACCCCGTCGATGTGTCCAGTGAGTGCTTGCAGTACGCCGTCGGCCCCGCCTTCGAGAAGATGGGCGTGACCGAGGTGATGCGTTACTGGCTGGAAGTGACCGGCGTCAAGAAGTAGGCGCTAACTTCGGCGCTAGGCGCGGCGTGCGTGTCCGCCAGACGCGTTCGCCGCATCGCCGATCAGGTTCAAGGCCATCACGGTGAGCACCATCGCGCTCGCCGGCACCAGGCAGATGTGGGGGCGAGTCTCTAGGGAGGCTCGCCCCTCTGCGATCATGCCCCCCCAACTCGGCGTGGGCGGGCTGACCCCGAGGCCCAGATATCCCAGGGCGCCCTCCAGCACGACCACCACGGCCGCCACCAGCGTGGCAAGCGTGAGCAGCGCCGGCAGCACGTTGGGGAGCACGTGGTGGCGAAGCACCGTGAGATGGCCCGCGCCGAGCGAGCGCGCGGCGTCCACGTAGGGCAGTTGGGTGACCACCCCGGCGCGCACCCGCGCCACGCGAGCGAACACCGGCGTGCTGAGTAGACCTAAGGTCCACACCAGGGTCGTGACCGATCCCCCGATGGATACGGCGAGCAGCATGGCGATGAGCAGGGCGGGCACGGCCAGCAACGTGTCGGTGAACAACCGCGTCAGCCGCTCCATCCATCCCCCAAGATAGGCAGCCAACACGCCCAGGCCACCTCCCACGACCAGCCCCAGTAGCGGGCAGAACACGGCCACCGCGAGGGAGACCCGGCCGCCGTGCAGGACACGGCTCAGCAGGTCTCGGCCAAAGCTGTCGGTGCCTAGGGGATGGCTCGGCGTCGGCAGGGCTCGCCGGTCGCCGAGGGCCATCGCGGTGGGATCGGCCAGGGGCCAGAGATCGGCGGTCAAGGCCCCCCCGGCGATCACCACCAACCACAGGCCGGCGATCCACCGGGTGGGGCCAACGCGGGCTCGCACCGCGCCACTCACGCGTGCGCCTTCCGGCTTCTGGGATCGAGCCAGGCGGCGAGGCCGTCGGCGAGCAGATTCGCGAGCACGAAGATGGCGGCCACGATCAGGACGCAGCTTTGCACCGTGGGCAGGTCGCGTGCGAGGACAGCATCCTTCAAGAGTCGGCCCATGCCGGGCAGGGCGAAGATCGATTCGATCACCACGGCGCCCGCCATGAGGTGGCCCACGTTGAGGGCGACCAGCGTGATCAGTGGCAGGGACGCTGCGCGCAGCACGTCTCGCAGGAGCAGCGACCCTTCGCTGGCACCGAAGGCACGCGCCGTGCGAGCCCAGGGCTGACCTAGGAGATCCAATAGTTCATGGCGCAGCATTCGCAGGTAGATCGGCAGTTCCACCAATGCCAGGCTGAGGGCTGGGAGGAGCAGCGCGCGAAGGACGTCGAGGGCGCCAGCGCCGGCCGTGGGGTAGCCGCTCGCAGGAAGCCAGCCGAGGGTGATGGCGAAGAGTAGAATTAGGCCCAAGGCGAGCACGTAGGCCGGGGTCGAGAGGGCGATGAAGCTCAGGGCGCCGACCAGTCGGTCGATCGCTCCCCGCGGTCGGCGAGTGCTGGCCAGGGCCGCAGGCACGGCCAGGCCGAGAGCGATGGCTTGGGTCAGCAGCATCAGTGCGGCGGATACGCCGAGGCGATCGGCAACGGTGGGGCCCACGGCGACGCCCGTGCGCAGGGAGGTGCCGAAGTCCCCGCGTACGGCGTGACTCAGCCAATCGACGTAGCGGCTCAACCACGGGCGATCGAGGCCCAACTCTGCGCGCAGGGCGGCCACCTGCTCGGTCGTCGCGCTTTCCCCCAGGGCGGCGATGGCCGCATCGCCGGGCAGCGCGTCGGTCAGGTAGAAACCACCGAGACTCGCCAACACACCCACGGCGAGCAAATGCAGTAGGCGCTCCAAATGGGCCGCCTCAGGGCGTGGCGTCGGGTGCCGCGGCGATACCGCGGACGCTCAACAATCCCCCGCGCAGGGAGAGGGCGCCGGCCAGATCCGCTCGCGCGATGGCGAAGTAGGTGTTCTCGCCGAGGTAGAGGTAGGGCACTTGATCGGCGAGGTAGCGTTCCAAGGCGCAGTACGCTTCCTGTCGCTGGGCGCCGTCCACCGTGCTACGGGCCGCCGCCAGGAGTTCGTCGAGTTCCGCCGATGCCACCCCGGTGACGTTGAAGGGACTGGCCGAGTGGAAGAGGCCGTAGAGGTCGGGGTCCGGATCGACGGAATCGCGCAAGCGCCAGGGGCCCACCTGGAAGCGCCGGCGGAACACGCTCGTGACCAGCTGAACCTGCTCGGTGGGTTGGAGGGTGACGTCGATGCCGACCGCTTGCCAGAACTGCTGGAAGATCTGACCGGCCGCCTGGCCCCGCGGTGTCGCAGTGTGGCCGAAGGTCACGGTGACGGGCTCGCCGTAGTCGGCCAGCAGGCGCTTGGCTTGTTCGGGATCGAAGGCGGGCCAGTGAGCGTCGCAACGAAAAGGGGAGCCTGGGCCGAAGGGGTCCTCAGCGGCTAGCACGCCGTCCTCGGACACGGCGGCGACGTAGGCGGCGGAGTCGCTTGCGTGGGCCAGGGCTCGGCGCACGCGCACATCGTCGAAGGGCGCCTGGCGCGTGTTCAGGACCAGCAGGCGGGCACCCGCCCCGCGGCGACGCACTACACGTAAGCCGAGCACCTCCGCGCGCGCGGCGCTGCTTCCATCCAACGTCCAGATCAGGTCTACATCACCGGCACGCAGGGCGGCGAGGCGGCCCTGCTGGTCCGGGAGGATGCGGTACTCGATCGTGGCCGGCCGGGCGATAGCGTCATCGGGCTGCGCTGCCCAGTACTGATCGAAGCGCTCGAGGACGACTGCCTCGCCGTCGCGCCATTGGCTGAACCGATAGGGGCCCGTGCCCACGGGGGAGCGGTTGAACGACTCGCCATCCTCGTGGGAGGCGGGTGAACCGATCAACGACACCACGGAGGGCTCACCGAGTACGGCAGGCAGGGCGGCCCAGGGGCTCGACAGCTCGAAGCGCAGTTTGTACTCGGAGACGACCACAACCTCCTGCAACGGCCCCAGGAAAGGGCGGCAGGCGCAGCGATTGGCCGGATCGATCAAGCGCGTGAAGTGGTGGGCGACGGCGGCCGCATCCAGCGCCGTACCGTCATGAAAGCGCACGCCCTCGCGCAGGATCATGGTCCATGTGCGCAGATCTGGTGCGGGCTCGAGGGAGAGCGCAAGCTGCGGTTGGATCGCGCCGCTCTCATCGAGGGTGATCAGCGTATCGAAGACCGCGTCCGCCACGGTGAGGGTGCTGACGCCCATCAAGCGGGTGCGTAGGGGGTCGAAGCCCTGCAGGTCCGCTTCCAGGCCGATGCGAAGGGTGCTCGGAACATCGGTGTCTTGGGTCGGCCCAGCACCTACGTCATCGATGTCGGTGGTGGGCGCCGGCGAGCAGGCGGACAGGCCGGTAAACGTGATCAGAATCGCCCCGAGGGCGACGAGGTGAGCCCGCGGCGAGCGCCGCTGGGCATGCTGGCGGGAGATCGGGTGCATGTACCAGAGTTTACATCGCACTCGCGGCAGCTTCGGGTAGAATTCGCGCATCGCTGAAACGGATCAGCGGCCCAACAAAGGAGTGTTCTATGAACTTCAGCCGTACCCTAGCCACCGTCGCCCTCGCTGGCGTGGTCGCCTCCGCTACCGCTTACGCCCAGGATTCGTCCCGTTGGGACGAGCTCGATCCCGACACGCAGGCCAAGCTTCTCGAGGAGTGGGAGTCGAAGTCGCCGGAAGAGCAGGCTGCGTTCAAGGAGAACGTGCAGGAGCGCCGCGCCCGTTTCCAGGAACTCTCGCCGGAGCAGCAGGAAGCGATGCGTTCTCGCCGCGAAGCCAACAAGGCCGAGTACCAGAACCTGAGTGACGAAGAAAAGGCTGCTGCCCGCGAGCAGGCTAAGGAGCGTCGCGGCCAGTTCCGCAACATGTCCGAGGAAGAGCGCCAGGAGATGCGCGCCCGTCGCGGCGAAGGCAGTGCTGCCGGCCGTGGTGGCAACCGCGACCGCATGGTCGAGGGCATGCAAGAGCGGGCCAAGGACATGACCCCGGAAGAGCGTGAGGCTGCCCGTGAGCAGATGCGTTCTCGCGCCGGTGAGATGTCCAAGGAAGATCGTGCCGCTCGCCGCGAAGAGATGCGTGGCCGCGCTGCGGACATGACCCAGGAAGAGCGCGACAACGCGCGCAAGAAGTGGGAAAACCGTAAGGACAAGGACGACGGCGACAACCGTCGCTAAGACCTGAGAGCACGCGATTCGTCGCGCGAGGGCCGGGGCGAAAGCCTCGGCCCTCGTTTCGTTCTTCTCCGCGCAAAAGGGGGGGGCATGACAGCCGCACTTAGCGTAAACGTTAACAAGGTGGCGTGGCTGCGCAACGCGCGCATGGGCCAGGATCCTGATGTACGGGAGATGGCGCAGCTCTGCGTAGATGCCGGCGCCGACGGCATCACCGTTCACCCACGTCCCGACCAACGCCATATCCGACCGGACGATGTGCGCACCCTGGCGACGGCGCTGGCGCCGCAGGGCGTTGAGCTGAACGTGGAGGGCAATCCCTTCAGCGGCCCGACCGACGATGGCTACCCGGGGTTCCTCGCGCTGTGCCGGGAGGTGCGGCCCGCCCAGGTGACGCTGGTGCCCGACGCCGACGACCAGCTCACCTCCGATCACGGGTGGCAGATTGCGCCCCATGCGCAACGCCTGGCGCCCATCGTGGCGAGCCTGCGCGAGCAGGGCGCACGGGTCAGTCTGTTCGTGGATCCCGGCTGTGCCGAACTCGAGGCGATCGCAGCTCTGGGTGCCCATCGCGTCGAGCTGTACACCGAGGGATACGCGCGCTTGTTCCGAGCGGAGAACGGCTCGGGCGCAGCGCTGCAGCAGACCCTGGAGGCCTACGCGGCCACGGCGCGGGACGCGCACGCGGCTGGCCTCGAGGTCAACGCCGGACACGATCTGAACCTGCACAACCTCACCGCCTTCTGCGCTGCAGTGCCGAACGTGCTCGAAGTGTCGATCGGTCAGGCGCTGATCGCCGATGCCCTGCGTTTTGGCCTTGCCGAGACCGTGCGTCGCTACCAGACGGCGATCGCCAAGGCCTGAGCTGCGAGGGTCGCCCCGGCCCCCTCGAGCCGCCCCCAGCGCTGCCCCCAAAGGGAGCAGGGGACGCGCCGAAATCGAGCGTCGTGAACGACTTGCGCAAATGCGTGAGTGTGCAATGATGTGCGGGTTGCCAAACAAATACGCGGTGAGCTAGGGAGAGGCCGCCGCGAGGCAATGTTCGGTGTCGCGTACGCGTTCGCAGGTACGCAGCGTCGTTCCCATAACAAGAACTCCAAAGAACAATTCGGACACATCCCGGGGGGTGCTATGGGGAGTCGCGTCTACGCGATCCTGCTCACCGCCGTTGTGGCTGCCACGGCAGGCTGCAACGGCGCGGTGAGTGAAGACATCCGCGTGCTGGCAGGAAGTACCGGCCACGCGGGGGCGATCAGTGTGAACGGCAATGTGCTCGTCGCCGAGCGCGTTGCAGCGGATGGTGGGGCCTTCCGCACGGTTAACGGCGATATCCATATCGGGGCGGGCGCGCAGGTCGATGCCTGTACTTCCGTGCACGGTCGGATCACGGTGGGTGAGGGTGCGAGGACCGGCCCGCTGGAAGCGGTCAACGGCGATCTCGCCGTAGCGCGCGCGGCGTTGGTGAACGGACCTATCAATCTCGTTAACGGCAAGGTGTCGATCGAAGATGAGGTCCGCGTGGTCGGCGGTGTGGGCACCGTCAACGGGGAAATCCAGATTCGTGGCAGCGTGGTAGGCGGCGACGTGGTGAACTACAACGGCGGCATCACCCTGACCGAAGGCACCGAGGTGCTGGGCGACGTCATCGTGCGCGACACGGTGGGGGTCAACGGGCAGCGCGTGCCGCGGGTCGTCATCGGCCCCAACAGCGTGGTGGCCGGACGCCTGGTCTTCGAGCGCCCCGTTCGCCTCTACATCCACGAGACGGCCACGGTGGCGGACACCGGTGGCTTTGCGAGCGCAACCTTCTCTACCGCCTCCTGGGATGGCCGCTGAGGAGCCGGTGAGCGGGGTTCAGCTGACCCTGCCGGAGCGCGACGCCACCAGCAACGTGCTGGAGGGCCTGACCGTTCGCGAGAGCGCTCGCGCCAAGCGGCTGTCGATTCACGTGTGTCCGCACAAGGGCGTGGAGGTGGTCGTGCCACGCGCCACCTCGGCCGCCCGCGTGCAGCGTTTCGTGGAGGAGCAGCGGGGCTGGATTGAGCAAACCCGCGCGCGGCTGGTCGCTACGCCCTGCGCCGCCTTCGACCAGTCCCTGCCGGAACACGTGGACCTGCGCGCCATCGACGGCGCCTGGCGCGTGGAGTTGGTGCCCGAGGAAGCCCTTGCCGGCGGCCGTATCCGCCTCAGTGAATCCGCGACCGCGCTGCGCCTGCACGGCAACACAACCGACTCTGCCAAGGCGCGCGATGAGCTGCGGCGATGGCTGGCGGCCAAGGGCCGCACCTACCTGGTGCCCTGGATCGCCCGTCTTGCCAAACACCACGGGTTCGAACACGGCCGCATTCAGGTGCGCGGCCAGAAGACCCGCTGGGGCAGCTGTTCTTCACGCGGCACCCTGAGCTTGAACTATTCGCTCCTGTTCCTGGAGCCGCCCCTGGTGCGGTACCTGATGCTGCACGAGTTAGCGCACACGCGGGTCATGGCGCACAACGATCGCTTCTGGTCGTTGGTCTGCGCCATGGAGCCCAGGGCACGGCAACTCGACCGACAGCTCAACGACGCCTGGCGCGACATCCCCGGGTGGGCGATCCCGCGCTAGCGCTGCGGGTCAATTGATAAACAGGTCGTTGATGAGCGGCTCGCCGGGCTCTACTGCGTAGTCGCGAAGGTCATCCACTCCTTCCTGGCGCAGCACCTGCTCGTCCGTGTAGAAGTTCCCCGTGCAACTGCTCGCCTCCCGGGTCACCACGGCGTGCACCGCGTCGGCCATGATGCTGGCCTTGCGCGTGTGCTTATGGTCGACGGGCCCGTTGGCCATGATCAGGGCGGAGGTGGCGATCGCCGTGCGCGGCCACAGGGCGTTGACCCCGATGCGAGGTGACGCGCACTCGGCGGCGAGGCCCATGGCGACCATGCTCATCGCGTACTTCGAGACCGTGTAGGCCGTGTGATCCTTGAACCACTTCGGCTCCATGCTGATCGGTGGTGAGATGTTGAGGATGTGCGGGTTCTCCGAGCGCCCCAGGCTCTCCAAGCAGGCGCGAGACATGGCGAACACGCCGCGCACGTTGATATCGAACATGAGATCGAAGCGCTTCATCTCCGTCTCGAGCGCACGGCTGAGGCTGATCGCACCCGCATTGTTGATAAGCACATCGATGCCGCCGACGGCGTCGACCGCTTGCGCCACCGCCGCCTCGATCTGATCTTCGAAGCGGATGTCCATCTTGACGGCCAGGGCCTTGCCGCCGGCGGACTCCACATCGCGGGCCGCGGTGTGGATAGTCCCCGGGAGCGTGGGGTGCTTCTCGTCCGTCTTCGCCGCCACCACCACGTTGGCGCCGTCGCGAGCAGCGCGCAAGGCGATGGCGTGGCCGATGCCTCGGCTGGCGCCGGTGATGAAGACGGTCTTGCCGCTCAGTGTTCTGGACATGGATTCACTCCGATGGAAGCAGGACGTTGTTCTTTCTGTTGGGGCCCGCAGGGGTCACGTCGTCGCCAACTGGCGCAGCACGTACTGCAGGATCCCGCCGTGGCGGTAGTAGTCGCGTTCCTTGGGCGTATCGATGCGCACCAGGGCCTCGAAGCTGCGCGGTGCACCGCTGTCGGGTGCCACGCGGATCGTGACCCGCTCGGCGTTGCCGCCGTCAAGGCCCTCCACGTGGAAGATCTCCTCGCCGGTAAGGCCCAAGGACGCGGCGTCCTCGCCGCCCTGGAACTGCAGGGGCAATACGCCCATACCGATCAGATTCGATCGGTGAATGCGTTCGTAGCTCTTGGCCAGCACAGCGCGCACGCCGAGCAGCAGCGTGCCCTTGGCGGCCCAATCGCGGCTCGAGCCGGTGCCGTATTCGGCGCCGGCGATCACCAGCAGCGGCGTGTGCTCGGTCGCGTAGCGCACCGATGCGTCGTAGATGGACATCTGCTCCCCGGAGGGGATGTGGCGAGTCCAGCCGCCCTCCGTGCCCGGTGCCAACTGATTGCGCAGGCGGATGTTGGCGAAGGTGCCGCGCATCATGACCTCGTGATTGCCGCGCCTCGACCCGTAGGAGTTGAAGTCCTTGACGTCCACGCCGTGCTCGGTGAGGTAGCGCGCCGCGGGCGAGTCCTTGGCGATGCTGCCGGCGGGGGAGATGTGATCCGTGGTCACCGTGTCGCCGAGCAGAGCCAGCACCCGCGCGCCCTGGATCTCTTCGATCGCGCCTGGCGTCGCTTCCAGACCCTCGAAGTAGGGCGGCTTGCGCACGTATGTGGAGTCTCCGTCCCAGGCGAACTGGCCGCCGGTGGGCACGGGCAGGGCGCGCCAGTGCTCGTCACCGGTGAAGACGTCCTCGTAGGTGGAGGAGAACATGTTGGCGTCGAGGGACGTGCCCGTGGCGGCCTGGACGTCCTGCGGCGACGGCCAGATATCGCGCAGGAAGATCGCGTTGCCGGCGGCGTCGTGGCCCAGGGGCTCGTGTTGCAGATCGATCTGCATCGTGCCGGCGATGGCGTAGGCGACCACCAGGGGCGGTGAGGCCAGGAAGTTCATGCGCACCAGCGGATGGATGCGGCCCTCGAAGTTGCGATTGCCGGAGAGCACCGAACACGCGGTCAGCTTGCCCTCGGTCACCGCGTCCGCGATCTCTCGGCGCAGGGGCCCTGAGTTGCCGATGCAGGTGGTGCAGCCGTAGCCCACCACGTGAAAGCCCAGGGCTTCGAGGTCAGCGAGGAGGTCCGCTTTCTCGAGGTAGCGGGTCACCACCTGGGAGCCGGGCGCCAGGCTCGTCTTCACCCAGGGCTTGGTGCGCAAGCCGCGGGCGCGTGCGTTGCGGGCGAGGAGGCCGGCGCCGATCATGACTGCCGGGTTGGAGGTGTTCGTGCAGCTGGTGATGGCGGCGATCAGTACGGCGCCGTCGTGCAGGGTTTCCGTCTCACCTGCGGGGGTTTCGAAGGTGGTGCTGGCGCTGCCAGCGCCGGCGTCGGTGAGGTGCTGGGTGATGGCCGCTTTGGCCTGGCTGATGGCGATGCGGTCCTGGGGTCGGCGTGGACCGGCGATGCTCGGCTCCACGCTCGCGAGGTCCAGCTCCAGCACTTGCGAGTAGCGCGCTGGCGCCGCGCCTGACTCGCGCCACATGCCCTGCGCCTTGGCGTAGTCCCGCACCAGGGCGATGTGCTGCTCGCTGCGCCCGGACAGGGCCATGTAGCGCAAGGTTTCCTCATCGATCGGGAAGATGCCGCAGGTGGAGCCGAACTCCGGTGCCATGTTGCCGAGGGTGGCACGGTCCGCCAGTGGCAGATGGTCGAGGCCATCACCGAAGAACTCCACAAACTTACCGACCACCCCGAGGTCGCGCAGCATCTCGGTGCAGGTGAGCACCAGGTCCGTGGCGGTGGCGCCTTCGGCGAGCTTGCCCGTGAGTCGAAAACCCACCACCTCGGGCACCAGCATCGTGATCGCCTGGCCGAGCATGGCCGCTTCCGCTTCGATGCCACCGACGCCCCAGCCGAGCACGCCGATGCCGTTGATCATCGTGGTGTGCGAGTCGGTGCCCACCACCGTGTCCGGGTAGAGCAGGGCGCGGCCGTCGCCGCCGTCGGCCTCGCGGCTGAAGACCACCCGCGCGAGGCGCTCGAGGTTCACCTGGTGCACGATGCCCGTGTTCGGCGGCACCACGGCGAAGTTGTCGAAGGCCTTCTGGCCCCAGCGCAGAAAGGTGTAGCGCTCGCGATTGCGTTCGAACTCGATCTGCGTGTTGCGCGCCAACGCATCGGCGGCGCCGTACACATCCACCTGCACGGAGTGATCGATGACCAGCTCGGCCGGTGACTGGGGATTGATCACGGACGGATCCCCGCCGAGGTCAGCGACCGCATCGCGCATAGTGGCAAGATCAACGACCGCCGGCACACCGGTGAAGTCCTGCATGATCACCCGGGCGGGGGTGAATGCGATCTCGCCCCCGCGGCCGGCGCTTGGGTCCCAGGCGGCGAGGGCCTTGATGTCCTCGGCCGTGACGTCCGTGCCGTCCTCGTGGCGCAGCAGATTCTCGAGCAGGATCTTCAGGGAGTAGGGCAGGCTCGGCAGATCGATGCCAGGAATGGCGCTCAGGCGGTAGTAGTCGTAGTGCTGACCGTTGGACTCGAGCGTGTCGCGCGCGTTGAAAGAGTCAGTCATGCCGTCTCCAGTGCTGCGGGGACCTCAGCCTCAGCCTCGGCTCGTCAGGAATTATATAAAGTCGACCGGGGCGCTGTCGGGTACCGGTGCCCTTGCATCGTGCGCGTCCTTGGCACTGGCCTCGCCGAGGATGCGGTGCTCGCGGTGGATCGTCGCCCCGCCGAGGCAGTGGGTGCCGTCGTAGAACACTGCGAATTGGCCTGGCGTCACGGCGCGTTGGGGTTGGGCGAAGCGCACCTCGAGCATGCCGTGGTGGTCGGCGCTCTCCAGCACCTCACAGTCCTGTGGGGCCTGGCGGTAGCGCACGCGCGCCTGCAACTTGGTCGGAAGGGCCGGCGCCTCGCCACCGATCCAGTGGGGGGCGTCGGCCCACAGGCGATCGCTCAGGAGCTGATCATCATCGCCCTGGGTCACGATCAAGCGATTCCCCGCCACGTCCTTGTTCACCACATACCAGGGCGCATCCTTGCCGTCAGCACGGCCGCCGAGGCGAAGGCCTCGGCGCTGGCCCAGGGTGTAGAACATCAGCCCCTGGTGTTCTCCCACCACCTCGCCGGCGGGGGTGCACATGGGGCCTGGCTGAGCCGGGATGTACTGGGCGAGGAACTCGCGAAAGGGCCGCTCGCCGATGAAGCAGATGCCCGTACTGTCGCGACGATCGTGGTTGGCGAGACCGGCTTGCCGCGCCCGCTCGCGTACCTCGTCCTTGTGCAGCTCGCCCAGGGGGAAGTGGGTCTGGCCGAGGGCGCGGGCACTGATGGCGTGCAGGAAGTAGCTCTGATCCTTATTGGGATCGACGCCCTTGTGCAGCTCGGGACCGGCGGGCGTATGGCAGACGCGGGCGTAGTGGCCGGTGGCGATCGCCTCGCCGCCGAGGCGTTGCGCGTAGCGCAGGAACACGCCGAACTTGATCTCCCGGTTGCACAGCACGTCGGGGTTGGGGGTGCGTCCGCGCCGGTACTCCTCGAGGAAGTAGGCGAACACCGACTCGCGGTATTGATCGGCGAAGTTGACCTTGTGCAGGGGAATCCCCAGCTCGCGGCAACAGGCGGCGGCCGACTGCAGGTCTTGCGCGTTGGTGCAGTAGGCGTCGTCGTCGCCGTTCCAGTTGGTCATGTGCAGGGCCTGCACCTCGTGCCCCTGCTCGCGCAGGCGCAGGGCCGCGACCGCCGAGTCGACGCCGCCGGACATGCCAACGATGATCTTCACCTTGAGCGGGTGCCGGCTTAGGACTCGTCGCCGGCGAGCAGGGGGAGCACCAGGGCCTTGGCCTGCTCCGCGGCGTTGCCCGTGTAGTCCGCCGGTTCCATGGCCAGCAGGCGTGCCCGGGCGTCGTCGGGGATGTCGAGGCCGCGGATGAACTCGCGCAGCGTCTCGAGGTCGATGCGTCGACCGCGGCTGAGGGCCTTGAGCTGCTCGTAGGGCGAGTCCAGGCCGTAGCGACGCATCACCGTCTGCACCGCTTCGGTAAGTACCTCCACGTTGCCCGCCAGGTCTTCGGCCAGGCGCTCCTCGCCCGCCGCCAGCTTGTCCAGGCCGCGCATCAGCGACACCCAGGCCAGCTGCGAATACGCCACGGCGCTGCCGACGTTGCGCATCACCGTGGAGTCGGTGAGGTCGCGCTGCCAGCGTGAGATGGGCAGCTTGGCCGCGAGGTGCTCGAGCATCGCGTTGGCGAGGCCGAGGTTGCCTTCGGCGTTCTCGAAGTCGATCGGGTTCACCTTGTGCGGCATGGTCGAGGAGCCGACCTCGCCAGCGACGGTGGCCTGGCGGAAGTAGCCGACGGAGATGTAGCCCCACACGTCGCGGGCCAGGTCGATCAACACCGTGTTTAGGCGGCGCAGCGCATCGCAGTACTCGGCGATCCAGTCGTGCGGCTCGATCTGGGTGGTCAGGGGATTGGGCGTGAGGCGCAGCTCAGTGATGAAGCGCGCGCTCAAGCTCGGCCAGTCCACCTGCGGGTAGGCGGCGTAGTGGGCGTTGAAGTTCCCCGTGGCGCCGTTGAGCTTGCCGAGGATCGGCACCTGCTGCAGCTGGCGATGCTGGCGCATCAGACGATGGATCACGTTCGCCAGCTCTTTGCCGAGGGTCGTCGGACTCGCGGGCTGGCCGTGGGTGCGCGCCAGCATCGGCAGGGCCTGGTAGCGATGGGCGAGCTCCGTGAGACGCTCGCGCAGCTGGGTCAGGGTAGGGTCGATCACCTCGTGGCGTGCGGTGGACAACATCAGCGCGTAGGCGAGGTTGTTGATGTCCTCCGACGTACACGCGAAGTGTAGGAACTCTGCACCCGCGGCGAGGGAAGGGCGCTCAGCGAAGCATTCCTTGAGGAAGTACTCCACGGCCTTCACGTCGTGGTTGGTGGTCGCCTCCAGGGCCTTCACGCGGGCTGCGTGGGTCACGTCGAAGCGCGCGTCGATCTCGCGCAGGTAGCCGCGGTCGGCGTCCGAGAGGGGGGCGAGCTCCTCGATCTGCGCTTCGTCGCTCAGGGCCTCGAACCAGGCCAATTCCACCTTAACCCGGTGATGGATGAGGCCGAATTCGCTGAACAGGTTGCGCAGGGCGCTCGTGTGGCGGGCGTAGCGCCCGTCGAGGGGGCTGATCGCCGTAAGGCTGGAGAGTTCGAGTGGCTCCACGGAGGGGGTCTGTTACCTGCCTGGGATGATGGCGCACTATATCGCAAAGGCGGCGTCGCCGCCGCGGCCGGCGCAGGCCGACCGCCCCGTGTGAAGAGGAGTTCTGATGACCGTCGACGCTGCGAAGTCGCGTGCGGAGCAAGACCGCGCAACGTGAACGACGGACCGCGAAAAGCACCGGCAGATCCCCTGCTCGCGCAGCTCGGAGTGCGCTTGCGCGGCACCGGCCCGGAACTCACGCCGGAGCGCTTTCGCTTACCCGCCCGCTCTGGGGCCGCGCTGCTGCGACGGCGGATCGGTGAGGCGGGGCGCCTGCGCCAGTCCGCCGTGCTCGTCCCCCTGGTGGAGCGCGACACCGGCACCACGGTGCTGCTGACCGAACGCAGCGAGGCCCTCAAGCACCACGCCGGCCAGGTGTCCTTCCCCGGCGGTCGCCTCGAGCCGCACGACGCGGGCCCGCGCGAGGCGGCCCTGCGCGAGACCGAGGAGGAGGTGGGGATCGCCCCGACCGAGGTGCAGGTGATCGGCTACCTGGACACCTACGTCACCGGCACGGGCTTTTCCATCGTTCCCGTGGTCGGGCGCGTGCGGCCCTACGACGCCCTGGCGTTGGATGCGACGGAGGTGGCGTCCGCCTTCGAGGTGCCCCTGAGCTATCTGATCGACCCCACCAACCATCGGGTGGCCTCCCGCGAGTTCTTCGGCGAGCGCGTGGAGTTCTATGAAATCGACTACGACGGGCGGCTAATCTGGGGGGCTACAGCGGGAATCATCGTTGGGCTTAGCGAGAAAATACAAGGATCTGAAGATTAAAGTTGAGAAGCTACTCGAAGTAATGGCGCAGCTGCGTAACCCGGAGGGCGGTTGCCCCTGGGACGTGCAGCAGTCCTTCGCCACGATCGCGCCGTACACGATCGAAGAGGCCTACGAGGTGGCGGACGCCATCGAGCGGGAGCACCTCGAGGACCTCTGCGACGAGCTTGGCGACCTCCTGTTCCAGGTGGTCTTCCACGCGCAGATGGCCAAGGAGGCCGGCGCCTTCACCTTCGATGACGTGGTAGCAGGCATCGTGGCCAAAATGATCCGGCGCCACCCCCATGTGTTCGATCCGCAGGGCGGCCTGACGGGTGGGGCCGAGGCCGTGGTCGGCGCGTGGGAGGAGCACAAGAAGGCGGAGCGGGCGGCGAAGGCCCGCGAGGGTGGCCTGCTCGGCGACGTGCCGCGGGGGCTGCCCGCGCTCAAGCGGGCGGCCAAGCTGACCAAGCGGGCCGCCACCGTGGGCTTCGATTGGCCCGAGGTCAGCCAGGTGCTGGCCAAGCTCGAGGAGGAGCTTGGCGAACTGCGCGAAGAAATGGCCGGTGCGGGGGATCCGGCGGAGGCCGACGCAGCCCGCGAGCGCACCGCGGACGAGCTGGGGGACGTGCTCTTCGTGCTCGCCAACCTGGCCCGGCATCTGAGGGTCGACCCGGAGGATGCGCTGCACCGCAGCAACGCGAAGTTCGTGCGTCGCTTCGGCTACATCGAGGGGGTGCTCGCCGCCCGCGGGCAGCGCCTCGAGGAAGTCGATCTCGCCACCATGGACGCGCTCTGGGACGAGGCCAAGGAGCGCCTCGGCTAGGCACAAATGTTTGCTCGACGGGGAAGTCGCCTATTCAGGATCGATTCAGCGAGGCCCTCGTAACCTTCACTCCAGCGTCGCAGTGGTCGGCGCCCTAACCCCTGAGTGGAGGACTCGAACAATGAACGCATCTCCCGCCGGAATCGCCACCCTGACGGCCGGCCTGCTCGCCACCATGCTGCTGACCCCCGCCGCCTTCGCAGGCGATCGGATCGGAAACGGTCGCAACCTGGAGTACGCCCGGGTGGTGGATGTGCGGCCGATCGTGCGAGAGGTGGCCGTGGAATACCCGGTGCAGGATTGCTGGACCGAGGTGGTGCATCACCAGCCGCGTCGGCGCGGCGCGCCGGCCGCTACCCTCGCCGGTGGTGTGATCGGTGGCCTGGTCGGCAACCAGTTCGGTAGCGGTCGGGGTAACACGGCGGCGACGGTGGTCGGCGGCCTGCTGGGCGCGACGATCGCCAACGACGTGGCGCGTAACAATCGAGATCGCGACCGGGGTTACAGCGAAGAGGTGCGTCGCTGTGAGACGGTGAGCGAGGTTCGCTACGAGGAGCGTGTGGAGGGATACGACGTGACCTATCGCTACAACGGTCGTACCTACCAGACGCGCACCCAGAACCATCCGGGTGATCGCATCGCCCTGCGGGTGTCCGTGACCCCCGTCGGGTAAGACCGGGGATACGCTGATGGGGTGGTTCTCCCACACTTCTTATCGTTCGGAGACCACCCCGAATCATCCATCGCAAGAGGACTTCGCGCATAATGACAGGCATGAAGACAAACGCAGCGCCAACTCTCGCCCGCCCGGGCGCGATGGTCGTCGCGTTGTGCCTGGTGTTTGCCGGAGTGCTGGCGAGCCCAGCCCACGCGCTGACCACCCACCATGCGGCCCCGATAACGCTCGACGCCAATCCTTCGGCGATCGCTCACGTCGCGGCCACCGGTGATCGTGCTCCCCTGCGCCTGGCGCAGAGCGAGCGCCCGCGGGTTTCCCTGGACGACGCGGTGGCGAAGGTCCGTGCTCGCTACCAGGGCCGGGTGATTCGCGCCGAGACGCGCTACGCCCAAGACGGGCGACCCACCCACTACGTCAAGCTCCTGTCAAAGGACGGACATGTGCGCACCATCCGCGTGGACGGTCGCACCGGCCGTATCCGATGACGGCGGGCGCGGCGCGAGCGCCCGCCCTGAGAGACCACGCTGATGCGCTTACTCATCGTTGAAGACGAACCGACCCTGCTCAGCTCCCTGAGCGATCAGTTCCGCGCCGCCGGCTTCGTGGTCGATGCGGCCGCGGACGGCGAGGAGGGCTTGTACCTCGGCCGTGAGTATCCCGTGGACGCGGCCATCGTGGATCTCGGGCTGCCGAAGCTCTCCGGGATGGAGGTGATCTCTTCCCTGCGTGCGGACGGCAAGTCCTTCCCCATCCTCATCCTTACCGCGCGCGACCGCTGGCAGGAGAAGGTGGCGGGCCTCGAGGCCGGCGCCGACGACTACGTCACCAAACCCTTCCAACCGGAGGAAGTGCTGGCGCGCATTCAAGCGCTCCTGCGCCGCTCCGCCGGCTTCGCCAATCCCGTGCTCACCGCTGGCCCGATCGCCCTCGACACGCGCAGCCAGCAGGTCACCCTCGAGGCGGCGCCGGTGGAGCTCACCTCCTACGAGTACCGCGTGCTCGAGCATCTGATGCTGGCCGCGGGCAAGGTGGTCTCCAAGACCGAGCTCACCGAGAGCCTCTACGACCAGGACTTCGAGCGGGACTCCAACGTCATCGAGGTGTTCGTCGGGCGCTTGCGCAAGAAGCTGGATCCGGACAACGCCCTAAAGCCCATCGAGACCTTGCGTGGGCGGGGTTACCGCTTCGCCCTCGAGGTCGACAGCGGCTGAATGGGATCGCTCAGCGGACGGCTGCTCCTGGCCGTCAGCCTGCTGCTTACGGTTTTCCTCGGTATCACCATCGTGCTGCTGGACAGCGCCTTTCGCGCCAGTGCCGAGGAGGCGATTCGCGATCGCCTCGATGTGCAGCTCATCGTGCTGCTGGCCGCTGCTGAGCCCACCGCCACCGAGCCACCGTCCTTGCTGATCGCCGATGCCCTGCCGGAGGCGCGCTTCGAGACGCCGGGCTCGGGGCTCTACGGGCAGATCTCCGACCGCGCCGGCGAGGCCCTGTGGCGATCCCCCTCCGCCATCGGCAGTGGTCTGCAGCAGGGCGTCGAGCCGCTCGCCGCCGGTGCGCGGCGCTTCGCGCGCACGGAGACGGTGGATGGGGTGGAGGTGTTCGCCCTGAGTCTGGGGGTGGTGTGGGAGTTCGCCGATGATCTGGAGACCGCGTTCGTCTTCACGGCGGCCGAGCACCTGGAGCCTTATCGCCACGAGGTGGACGGATTTCGGCGTGCGCTGTTCGGCTGGTTCGCCCTGCTGATGGTGGTGTTGCTGGTGGGGCAGGCAGTCGCCCTGCGCCTGCTCTTACGGCCCCTGCGGCGTGTGCAGGAGGAGATCGCCCGCATCGAGCAGGGCCGCTCCAGCGAACTAGGGCAGGATTACCCGCGCGAACTGCAGGGCGTCACGGCGAATCTGAACGCCTTGATCGCCGGCGAGCGCGAGCGCCTCGCCCGTTACCGGGACACGCTCGGCAATCTCGCCCACAGCCTGAAAACGCCCCTGGCAGTGATGCGAAACGCGGTGGCCAACGACGAGGCGACGCCTCAGGTGATGGAAGAGCAGCTCGATCACATGCAACAGATGGTGGGCTACCAGCTGCAGCGGGCGGCCGCCTGGGGGGCGGCGTCCCTCGGCGCGAAACCCATCGAGGTGGCGCCTGTGGCACAGCGCCTGCAGCGCTCGCTCGGCAAGGTCTACGCCTCCAAGCACGTGGCGCTGGTCTGCACCGTGCCCGCGGAGGCGGTTTTCTTCGGTGACGAAGGGGACCTTATGGAGGTGTTGGGTAACCTGCTGGATAACGCCTGCAAGTGGTGTGAGCGGCGCGTAACCCTGGAGGTGGAGATCATCCCGGTCGGCGCTCAGCGGCGTCGCCCCGGCGTGGTGCTGCGGGTGGAGGACGATGGGCCGGGTATCGACCCAGCGCAGGCCGAGCAACTCACGGAGCGGGGCGTGCGCGCGGACGAGCGCGTGGCCGGCCACGGCATCGGCCTCAACATCGTGCGTGAGATCGTCAATCTGTACGGGGGGCAGCTGCGTATCAACCGCTCCGAGGCCCTCGGCGGCGCCCAGGTGGAGGCGGTGTTCGATGTCGAGTGAGGAAGCGCCGGCCCCCGGCAGCGCCTCGCCCGCCGAGCAGGCGCCGGATCCAGCGGCGCAGCTGGAACGCCTGCGCGGCATGCTGGAACACTGCATGTTGGCCGACGCGGGGCGCCTTCGCACACGCGTGCAGCGTCTGCTCAAGCGAGCGCGCAAGGCGCAGCCCGTGGATCGCGGCATGGGGGAGGTGATCGAGGCGATCAGTCGCTCATCGGCCCTGCGCAAGCGACGCGCCCAGGCGCGCCCGCACATCGCCTTCCCCCAAGAGCTGCCCATCTCGCGCCGCCGCCAGGACATCGAGCAGGCCCTGGCCGAACACCAGGTGGTGGTGGTGTGCGGGGAGACCGGTTCCGGTAAGAGCACCCAGTTGCCCAAGCTGTGCCTGGCCGCCGGCCGTGGCGTCGCGGGCACCATCGGGCACACGCAGCCGCGGCGCCTCGCCGCGCGTTCCCTGGCCAAGCGCATCGGTGCGGAGACTGACCCGAAGGTGGTGGGCTACAAGGTGCGCTTCACCGATGAGACCAGCCCCACTTCGCTGATCAAGTTGATGACGGACGGGGTGTTGCTGAACGAATTGCGCAGTGACCCCCAACTGCTCGCCTACGACACGCTGATCATCGACGAGGCCCACGAGCGTAGCCTCAACATCGATTTTCTCCTCGGCTATTTGAAACGTTTGCTGCCCCAGCGACCGGATCTCAAGATCATCGTCACCAGCGCGACGATCGACCCCGAGCGCTTCTCCAAGCACTTCGATGACGCGCCGGTGGTGGAGGTGTCCGGTCGCGGCTACCCCGTGCGCGTGAGCTACCTCGAGCCGTCGCCCGAGGAGGACGATGAGGAGGAGGGCAGTGCGCCCGCGTCTCGTGGCGAAGGCAAGGGCCGCCCTAAGCGCGACAACGCCGAACGACCCGACAGCGATGGGACCGCCTTGTTGCAGGGGCTCGAGCTGGTGGCGGCGGATCCCGACGGGCGTCGCGGCGACGTACTGGTATTCCTGCCGGGGGAACGGCAGATTCGCGAGGCCGCGTTGTTGTTGTCGCGTCATCTGCCTAAACGCCAGGTGCTGCCCCTCTACGCACGGCTCAGCGCGGCGGAGCAGGACAAGGTGTTCTCGGGGGCGGGGAACGGGCGCATCGTGCTCGCCACCAACGTGGCCGAAACATCGCTCACCGTGCCCGGCATCACGGCGGTGATCGACGGCGGACTCGCGCGCGTCAGTCGCTACAGCCACCGGGCGAAGATTCAGCGCTTGCCGATCGAGCGCGTCTCCCAGGCGAGTGCTGAGCAGCGTAAGGGACGTTGCGGGCGCATCGCGCCGGGCTTCTGCGTCCGCCTCTACACGGAAGCGGACTTCGGCAAGCGCCGCCAGTTCACCGAGCCGGAGATCGCCCGCACCAACCTCGCGAGCGTGATCCTGCGCATGGCCTTGCTCGGCCTCGGGGACATCGAGCAGTTCCCCTTCGTCGAGCCGCCCGATCGCCGACTGATCAACGACGGCTACCGCTTGCTGCAGATCCTGCAGGCGGTAGACGAGGACCGGAATATCACACCCCTCGGCCGGCAGATGGCGGAGATCCCGGTCGACCCGCGCCTGGCGCGGGTGCTGTTGGCGGGCGCGGATCACGACAGCCTGGCGGAGCTGTTGATCATCTGCAGTGGTCTTGCGATCGCCGATCCGCGAGAGCGTCCTGCGGAGAAGGCGCGCTCGGCGGACATCCAGCACGCCAAGTTCGCCGTCGACGGCTCGGACTTCCTCACCTTCCTCAAGATCTGGGAGGCCTACCAGGTGCGCCTTCGCAGCGACGGGCGCAAGGCCGTGCGCCGCTGGTGCAAGAAGCGCTTTTTGAACGCAGCCCGTATGCAGGAGTGGGAGGAGCTGCACCGCCAGCTCACGGACGTGCTGAAGGCGATGCCGGGGGTGAGCGTCAACGAGATGCCCGCGACCCCGCGACGCATCCACATCCCGCTGCTGCGTGGCTTCATCGACATGATCGGCCAACGGGTGGAGAAGCACACCTACCAGGGTGCGCGCAGCTTGCAGTTCCGCATCTTCCCGGGCTCAGGTCTGCACGGTCGGGCGCCGCGGTGGATCATGGCGGCGGCCATCATCGACACCTCGCGGCCCTACGCGATGACCGTCGCGCGCATCCGCCGGGGGTGGATGGAGTCGGCCGGCGAGCACTTGCTGAAGCGGTCCTACTTCGACGCCCACTGGAACGAGGTGAAGGGGCGCGTCGACGCCTACGAGCAAGCCACTCTGTTCGGCCTGCTCGTCTACACCAAACGCCGCGTACCCTACACGGATCTCGCGCCCGACGAGTCCCGCGCGATCTTCATTCAGGATGCGTTACTCCACGACAAGGTGCAGACCGACGGTGAATTCAGCGCGCAGAACAAGGCCCTGCGCGACGAGCTGGAGCGGCTGGAGAACAAGCTGCGCAGTCGGGAGATCCTGGCCAGCGAAGGGCAGCTGTTCGCCTTCTACGACGAACGAGTGCCCGCCGGTATCGCCAGCAACCGGGCCTTCGAGCGTTGGCGTCAGGAGGTGGAGGGTGAGTCCCCGGGGCTGCTGGTCATGGCCGAGGAAGACGCCCGGCGGCCCGGCGCGCCCGAGGCGAGCACGGACGACTACCCCGACACGCTGCTGCTCGATGGCAATGAGCTCCCGATCACCTACCGCTTCGACCGCGAAGACCCCGCCGACGGCGCCACCCTGACCATTCCTGTAGCCCTGCTCAGCCACCTCACCCAGGGCATCCTCGATCGCCTCGTGCCGGCCTGGCTGGAGCCGTTGCTGGTGCAACTCGTGCGCGCCCTGCCTAAGGCAACTCGTAAGCGCCTGCCCCCGGCACCGGACACGGCCCGTTGGCTGCGCGAGCAGGTGGTGGCGGACATGCGGCCGGTGCCGGAGGCCTTCGCTGCGGCGATCGAAAAGGTGTATCAGGTGGCCGTCGATCAGGGCGTCTGGGATCGTGGCCAGCTCGAGCCCTGGTGCTTGGCGCGCGCCTTGGTGGTGGACGGGGAGGGCGTCGCGTTGGGCGCGAGCCGCAACGTAAACGACCTGCAGGCGCGCCTCGCGCACCTCGCCGAGCGGGTCTCGGCAGGCCATGACTTCAGCCGCCAGGGGCTCACCACCTTCGACGTCGACGAGCTGCCCGAGTCGATGCGCTTGCAACAGGGACCGGTGGAGGTGACCGCCTATCCCGCTCTAGTCGATGAGGGCAAGACCGTCGCCCTCGAGCTCCTCGCCGAGAAGGGGCAGGCCAAGCGCGCGACCCGCGACGGACTGGTGCGCCTGTTCATGCTGGCGCTCCCACAGCAGGTGCAGCTGTTGCGCAAGGACTTCACCCGGGATCAGCGGCGCATCCTCATGGCCCAGGGCCTGGGCTCCCTGGACGCGATGGCTGCGGATCTGGCGTTCGTGGTGTTCCGCGATGCCTTCGCCTTTGCCCTGCAGCGCCCGATACGCACGCGCGAGGCCTTCGAGGCAGCCCTCGATCGGGGACGATCGGAGGTGCTCGCCCTCGCCGAACGACGCCAGGCGATGATGGGGCGGGTGTTGGAGCGCTACTCGGCCGTGCGCTCGCGCTTGGCGCAGGCGCATCCCTCGGCTGCCGAGGCCGTGAGCGATATCCGCAACCAGTTGGAGGTGCTGCTCGCGCCCGGTTTCGTGCGCCACACGGCGGAGCCGTGGCTGGGCGAGATTCCGCGTTACCTCGAGGCCATGCGGATTCGTCTGGAGAAGCTGGCCGAGGCCCCGGCGCGCGACGACGAACCGCGTGAACTGGTTCGCGGGTACTGGCTGCGCTACCTGCGCGTGGCCCCCTCACAGGCGCAGGCGCTCGCCTCGAAGCCCGAGCTCACGCTGTTCCGTTGGCAGGTGGAAGAACTGCGCGTCTCCCTCTTCGCCCAACCCCTGGGCACGCGCGTTCCCGTGTCACCGAAGCGCCTCGATAAGCAGTGGGGCAAGGTGCAGGCCGAGCAGCAGCGCAGCAGCTGAGCGACGCGGCGCTCGGCGCCGAAAGTGTCGATCGGTAAGCAGTTCTGCTCGCCGTCCTTCGATTCGCGCCGAGCCGCGCGGCGCAACGCCGTGAGGCTGTGATGGGGCTCGCGGCGATTACGCGACTTCCGTCGCTATCGTTCGCCCATTGCCACCGCTCGTGAGGTTCCCTCAAGTGATTGATTCGCGCGCTTCCCGCCGTTCAGGCCGTACGCTCAACACCTTCGCCGCCATGCTGACGGTCGCTGCTGCTGTGTCTACCTCTCCCCTTATCGCCAACGCGCAGGGCGCGGACGATGACGCCGGCCGCCGCGGCCGTGGGGGCAGTGCTAGCAGCAAGAAGAGCGATAGCTTCTACCTCACGGCAAAGGTGAGCACCCTCGGGGTGGGCGTGGACTTCTCCCGCAGCGTCGCCAACCGCTTCGCCTTTCGGGTGGGTTACAGCGGCTTCTCCACCAGCTTCGACGAGACCGAGAGCGGCATCGACTACGACATCGATCTCGATCTGCGCTCCTTCGCCATCAGCGGCGACTGGCACCCTTGGCAGAACGGCGTGTACCTCACCGGTGGCGCCCTCATCAACAACAACGAAGCCAGCGCCCTCGGCAACGGCGACGGCGTCGACATCACTATCGGCGATGTCACCTTCGATGCCGGCTTGGTCGGTGACCTCACGGCCCAAGTGGACTTCGACGACGTCGCGCCCATGGTCGGATTCGGTTGGAACAGTGCCTTCGCCAAGCGCCGGATTGGCGTCGTGATCAGCGCCGGGGTGGTGTTCCAGGGCGAGCCGCGGGTCACCTTGGCAGCCGACGGCGAGATCGCTGACGAAGCGCTGTTCCAGCAGGAGTTGCAACGCGAGCAGGATGAACTGCAGGAGGAGTTGGAGGACTTCACCCTCTACCCCGTCGCGTCCTTCGGGCTGAGTTACCGCTTCTAGACCAACGAATACGTTTTAGAAACAGTTAGGGAGTTACCCGATGACCGATCAACGTATCCTGCACGTGCTCGTGCCGGGGGAACAAGTCAGTCCCTTCGATCTGACCATGGCCCTGGACGCGGGCTACGACAATGTCCTGCCGTACACCAACGCGGGCGCCGACGAGGTGGTCCCCCTGGTGCAGGACGCGATCTTCTGTCGTCCGCCCAAGCGCTTCGCCTCCACGGGGGTGCTGATCGCCGGCCACGACGTCAACCTCGCCACGCAGATGCTCGAGCTGGCCCAGGGCGCGCTGGTGCCGCCTTTCCAGGTGGCGCTCTACGCTGACCCTAACGGCGCCTACAGCACGGCGGCCGCGCTGGTGGCGTTGGTCGAACAGACCCTCGATGAGCGTGACTCGAAGGGCTTCAAGGACCGCAAGGTGGCGATCTTCGGTACTGGTCCGGTGGGCCTGTGCACGGCCGTGCTCACGGCCAAGTTGGGCGCGCAGCCGATCCTGTGCCAGCTCACGGAGAACGATGACGTAAACGCTGCCGTACGCTTCTGCGAGCACTACGGCGTGGTGGTGCCCTGGGTGTCCGCCATGAGCCAGAGCGGCAAGGTCTCGGCCGTCGAGCACGCGGGCGTGGTGGTGACGGCAGCGAAGGCTGGCGTGCAGATCCTCTCCAAGGAGGTGCT
The DNA here is from genome assembly GCA_039815145.1 of Pseudomonadota bacterium. Taxonomy (NCBI): domain Bacteria; kingdom Pseudomonadati; phylum Pseudomonadota; species Pseudomonadota bacterium. The sequence continues at coordinate 14,782 of JBCBZW010000014.1, read as the reverse complement.
CAGTAACGCCAAGGAGCTAGTGGTGGCCGCCGATCTCAACGCGGTGCCGCCGAGCGGCATCGAAGGCATCGGTGCGATGGACAACAACGTGCCCATGGACGTGGCGGAAGATGTCTTCTTCGCCCTAGGCGCTCTCGCCATCGGCGATATGAAGTACAAGCTGCAGAAGAACCTGTTCCGCCGCATGATCGATCCCAATAAGCCCGCGGCGGTGATCGACTTCATGAGCGCCTACGACGAGGCGACCAACATGCTGAATCGCCAGAACACCCTGACCAAGGGAGAGGGTGAGCAGGCGGCCAAGGCCGGCTGACGCCTGCAGGCGCGAACAGTACGGCGGGTCGCCCAGCTGGGACGACCCGCCGCCTAGCACTTCCTAGAGCTTGAACTCGATGCCCTGGGCCAGGGGCAGATCACTCGAGTAATTGATCGTGTTGGTCTGGCGACGCATGTAGGCCTTCCAGGCATCCGACCCCGCCTCGCGACCACCGCCCGTTTCCTTCTCACCGCCGAAGGCGCCGCCGATCTCCGCACCGGAGGTGCCGATGTTGATGTTGGCGATACCGCAGTCGCTGCCCGTGGCGGCGAGAAACGCCTCCGCGTGCTGCAGGTTGTTGGTGAACAGCGCCGATGACAGGCCTTGGCGCACGCCGTTCTGCAGGGCGATCGCCTCGTCGATGTCCTTGAAGGGGATCACGTACAGGATGGGCGCGAAGGTCTCGTCCTGCACCACTTCCCAATCGTTGCGAGCGCTGATCAGCGTGGGCTCGACGAAGTTGCCGGCGCGATCGCTCAGCACGTTGCCGCCGTAGATCACCTCACCACCGGCGGCGCGGGCGCGCTCGATCGCGTCCTGATAGCGCTTGACCGAATCCTGGTCGATCAGCGGGCCCATCAGCGTGTCGCTGTCCAGGGGATCACCGATACGGACCTGCGCGTAGGCGCCACGCAGCTTCTCGAGCAGCGAGTCGTGCAGGGCCTCGTGCACGAAGAGGCGTCGCGTGGTGGTGCAGCGCTGGCCGGCGGTGCCGACGGCGCCGAACACGGTGGCCGGGATGGCGAGCTCGAGGTTGGCGTCTTCGTCGATGATCAGGGCGTTGTTGCCGCCGAGCTCCAGCAGGCACTTGCCCATGCGCGCGGCCACCTGCTTGCCGACCTGGCGGCCGACGGCGCTGGAGCCGGTGAAGGAGATCATGTCCACACGCTCGTCATCAACGAAGGCACTAGCCAGGCTGTTGTCCGCGTCGATGAAGGTCTGGAATACGGGGGGCAGACCTTGGGCTTCGAGCACGTCGGCGCAGATCTTCTGCACGGCGACGCCGCACAGGGGCGTCTTCGGCGAGGGCTTCCAGATGGACACGTTGCCGGCGATGGCGGCGATGAACGCGTTCCAGGACCACACGGCCACGGGGAAGTTGAAGGCGCTGATGATGCCGACCAGGCCGAGGGGGTGCCACTGCTCGTACATGCGGTGACCCGGGCGCTCGGAGTGCATGGTGTTGCCGTAGAGCATACGCGACTGGCCGACGGCGAAGTCGGCGATGTCGATCATCTCCTGCACCTCGCCATCGCCCTCGGGCTTGATCTTGCCCATCTCCAGGGCGACCAGGCTGCCGAGGGCGTCCTTGTGCTCGCGCAGTGCCTCGCCGCACAGGCGCACGGCTTCGCCGCGGGCCGGGGCGGGGGTGCGACGCCAGGTCTCGAAGGCGGCGCGGGAGGAGGCGATGATGCGCTCGTAGTCGGCGGCGCTGGCGCTGCCCACGCGGGCGATGACTTCGCCGCTGGCCGGGCTCTCGCTGGCGAGGACGGGGCCTTCGCCGCGGGTCCAGCCGCGCTCGCCGTCCCAGACGCCGGCGATGACGCCGTCGCTGTCCGCTTTCAGTCCCAGAGAATCAAGAATAGATGACATGGAAGTCCTCCCACAGACGTGGCCGGAGACGCGGCGGCTCGCGGGGGCGAGGGCGGCCGCGGAAAAGCGCGCATTGTGCCAGAAACGGACCTGGTCCGGCGCTTTGAGTGCGGTCTTCTACGTCATGAAAACTTCGGTGTTGCAGAGCCGAAAAGCGCGGTAGCATCGACCCACTATGACTCGTTCTAATTCCCTAGCCGATTGGCACCCCACGAGCTGGACGCGCAAGACCGCCCTCCAGCAGGCGACCTACCCGGACCAGGGCGCGCTCGAACGCACGCTCGGCGAGCTTGGGGCCCTGCCGCCCCTGGTAACGTCCTGGGAGATCGAATCGCTCAAGACGCAGCTGGCAGAGGCCCAGGCGGGCCGGGCCTTCCTGCTCCAGGGCGGGGACTGCGCGGAGAGCTTTGCCGAGTGCACCTCGGAGCTGATCGCCAAGAAGCTGAAGATCCTGCTGCAGATGAGCGTGGTGCTCCTGCATGGCATGCGTAAGCCCATCGTTCGCGTCGGCCGCATGGCGGGGCAATATGCCAAACCGCGCTCGGCGGACACGGAGACCATCGACGGCGTCACCCTGCCGAGCTACCGCGGCGATCTGGTGAACCGCCCCGAGTTCACAGAAGTCGCCCGTGTGCCGAATCCCGAACAGATGCTGCGCGGCTACGAGCGCGCCGCCCTTACGTTGAATTTCGTTCGCGGCCTGGTCGACGGCGGCTTCGCCGACCTGCACCACCCGGAGAACTGGAACCTCGACTTCGTGCGCCACTCGCCCCTCGAAGACGAGTACAACCGGATCGTCGATTCCATCTCCGACGCCCTGGATTTCTACGCCCTGGTGGGCGGTCACCCGGCCCACGAGGCGAGCCGAATCGACTTCTTCGCCAGCCACGAGGGCCTGCACCTTCACTACGAGCAGGCCCAGACCCGTCTGCTCGCCCATCGCGGCCAGTGGTACAACCTCTCCACCCACTACCCCTGGATCGGCATGCGCACGGCGGCCGTCGACGGCGCCCACGTGGAGTTCTTCCGCGGCATCGCCAACCCCGTGGGGGTGAAGGTGGGGCCGGGGATGACCGTGGAGTGGCTGCAGGAGTTGGTCGCGCTGCTGAACCCCAACAACGAGCCCGGACGCCTCACGCTGATCCACCGCTTCGGCGCCAACAAGATCGAATCGGGTCTGCCGAAGCTGATCGAGGCGGTGCGGGAGACGGGCCACAACGTGCTCTGGGTGTGCGATCCCATGCACGGCAACACGGAGAAGACCGCTCAGGGCCTGAAGACTCGGCGCTTCGACAACATCCTGGCGGAGGTCGAGTCGGCCTTCCGCGTGCACCAGGAGATGGGCAGCTACCTCGGCGGTGTGCACTTCGAGCTCACGGGGGATGACGTCACCGAATGCACCGGCGGAGCCCGTGGCCTCAGCGATGCGGATCTGGCGCGGGCCTACCGCTCGCAGGTCGATCCGCGCCTGAACTACGAGCAGGCCCTGGAGCTGGCCATGCGCATCGCGGGCAATCGGGCGGCCGCGTCGGGGCCGCGCACCTGAGCTCTCTCCGAGGCGGGTCTTCGCCCCTCGGAGTAATCAGATAACGCAACTCTTCGGCAAGTCGATCGGCACAGGCTGATCGAATCGATTGCATTTGCGGTTCGGAACGGAAATCCACTGGGATTGTGATGCCCGAGCTCGCGGTTGCGCTGACGCGAGCCATAGCCTGTCGGAAACATTGGCCTTGGCCGTCCGTAGAATGGTGGTCGTCGTGCGGTAACACACGAACGGTGTGCGCCGCCCGACCGCGATATCAATGATTCACGGACGGCGCGAGACCACTGATGCATCTGATACCACCCTCTTCGCCGCTGTGCATCGCCGCGGCGCTGCTGGCGCTGGCGTCGACCAGCGTCGCCGAGGAGCAGACCGGCACAGCGCCGGCGCCACCGTCGCAGGGCGACGCCCAATGCACCGAGCACAACCCCTTACGCAACGTCTACTTCGGGGACTTACACATTCACTCGGAACTGTCTCACGATGCCTGGGTGTTCGGTACGCTCAACGGCCCGGGGCAGGTCTACGCGCAGAGTGCGGACATGCTCGATTTCGCGGCAGTGACCGATCACGCTAGGTACCTTGCAGAGATCAGTATGTGCAAGGATCCGGGCTCGCTGGCCTACCAGCATCCGGGATGTGTGGAGTATCGCGATGGAATCCTCAATCCGCTCAACCTGAACAAGATCTGCAAGGACCGCGAGCCCGCTGTGGACGCGGCCACCTGCGATCGCGTGGCGCGCAGGATCTGGCGGCGGATCAAATTCCAAGCGGACGCGGCCAACGATCCCTGCGAGTTCACCACCTTCACCGCCTACGAGTACACCTTGGGGTCGCAGTTCAACGGCGGCAGCCTCCATCGCAACGTCTACTACGCCGGCGATGTCACGCCCGCGGCCGCCTACGACTCGTGGAACTATCGATCTCGTGAGGCGCTGTGGTCGGCGCTGGAGACCGAGTGTCTCGACGTGGCCGGTTGCGACGTGATCGCCATCGCCCACAACCCGAATCAGAGCGAAGGTTTGGAGTACGAGAGTGGTGAGATCACCGCCGATCACGCGCATCAGCGCCATCGCCTCGAGCCGCTGGTGGAGATCTTCCAACACAAGGGCAATTCCGAGTGCCATCCCAGTCTGGCGACCGATGATCCGGAGTGTGCCTTCGAGCAACCTCCCGTGGAGCGCCTACTGCCGCCAGGCACCGATGAGGTGCCGGCGGGGTCCTTCGTGCGCAACGCGCTGAAGGACGGCCTGGTGCTGGAGCCGGAGCTCGGTGTGAACCCCTACCGATTGGGATTCATCGCCAGCACCGATTCTCACAACGGCATCGGCGGCACCACGGAGGAAGCCCTCTATTCGGGCAACTCCGGCGACCGCGACGACACGCCTTTGCGCCGCCTGGACGGACCGTCGGCGTACTACAACGCCGGAGGGCTCACGGGGGTCTGGGCGACCGAGAACACGCGGGCAGCGCTCTTCTCCTCCCTGACCCAGCGCGAGACCTTCGCCACCAGCGGCACCCGCCTCACCGTGCGCAGCTTCGCCGGCGAGAGCTTCGAGGACGAGCTGTGCGAGGCGCCGGACCTGCTGGAGCAGGCGTACGCGAACGGGGTGCCCATGGGCGGTGAGCTCACCGGGCTCTCCGGGGCGGCGCCGGCCATCGTGGTGATCGCACAGGCGGATCCGGCCGGCGCGCCGATCCAGGAGATCCAGATCGTCAAGGGCTGGAGCTCGGGCGGTGAGGCGCACGAGAGGGTCTTTCCGGTGGTGGCCTACGGGCCCGGCGGGGAGGTGGCCAGCGATTGTCAGGTCTGGCGGGATCCGCAATTCGATCCGCTCGCGCCAGCGTTCTACTACCCCCGGGTGTTCGAAGCGCCGACCCCGCGTTGGAGCACCCACGACTGCTCGGCGGTCAACGCCGACTGCGCCCATCCGGAGCTGCTGCCGGAGCCCTTCGCGGTTTGCTGTGATGGCAGCGTACCGGAGACCATCCGAGAACGGGCCTGGGGCTCACCCATCTGGTATTCGCCCTAGGGCGGTCGGGCGCCCCTAATCTGAGGCGGTTTGGGCACCATCCTCGGCGGCGAGCGAGGGCGACTTCTCGTTTTCGCTCTCCTTACCGGCGCCCAGAAGTTTCTTCAGATAACTGAGCTCCTCGGCGACACGGTCCGTGGCACGTGCGCCCTCGTCGATCGCGGGCGCGGCCTTGTGGAAATCCAAGATCTGCATGCCACCGAGGCGGGGGTTGATCTGCACCACTGGCGGCTCGCCAGCCATGCGGCTGCGCGTGATGCGGTCCTGCATGATGGCGATGGTGCCCGCCATCACGTCGAACAAGGACGGCTCCGGTGGCTTGTCGTCCTTGGCGTTGCCTCCGTTCGGCAGGAGGTTGCCCAGCATGTCGCCCAGACGTTCGAGAATCTCCTTCTCATCGCGTCGCTCCGCTTCGGCGTTGCGCGTGGTGTCCGGTGGAGGCGAGCGTTCCTCGCGCTCGCGCCGATGCACGTCAAGGCCATCGGTGTTGAGGTTGACGGCGATGACCAGGTCCGCCCCCAAGGCATGGCAAAGGGACACGGGGACGGGATTGACGACGCCGCCGTCGATCAGCCAACGGCCCTGGCGTTGCACGGGCACGAAGAGTCCCGGCAGGCCGCTGGAGGCGCGTATGGCCTCGAGCATGGACCCTTCGCGCAGCCACACCTCGCCGCCTGTCTGCAGGTCGGTGGCCACGGCGCCGAAGCCGATCGGCAGCGACTCGATCGGATGGTCCTCGAGCAGGCCGCTGATCGTGTTCATGAGCTTGTTGCCCGAGATGAAGCCCCCGCGGCCCAAGGTGGTGTCGAACATGGTGAGCACATCGAGCCAGCGCAGCTTGGCGATCCACTGCTCCAGCACCTCGAGTTGGCCACTCGCGTAGGCCGCGCCGACGAGGGAGCCGATGGAGGCGCCGGTGACCACCTGCGGGCGCAGGCCGAGCTCGGTCAACCGATGGATCACGCCGATGTGCGCCCAGCCGCGCGCAGCGCCCGATCCGAGGGCGAGCCCTAGCTTGAGGTCTGTCATGGAAGGTCCGCTTCGCGCTCGCGACAGGAGCAGTGGGTGGTGGTTACAAGTATGACACGTCTGTGATCGTGGGCGCGCTCGAGGAGTGGAGCTGGCGAGGGCTACTCGTCGAGGATGAAGGTGTAGCGCCCGTTGTCGGTCTGGCGGAACTTGCCCGTGTCGAGGTCGCCGTTGTCCACGATGCGATCGAGCAGGCGAATCGTCTTCTCAGGTTCCGTGGCGCCCACGATGGAGATGCCGGCGTAGCCGTAGTTGTCCGGTCCCTCCCAGTTCCAATTGCCGCCGATGGCGGTGGTCTCGGCCCAGGCCACCGGGTCGATGGAGAGGTCTGGGGCGTCCGGGGGGAGGTCCACATGGGAGTCGTTCGGGTAGTAGCCCGCCATGCCCGCCCAGCGATCGAACTCCCGCCCCCAGGCGCCGAGCTTGACCGCCATGTCGGCGAGGCGTGCGCGCGTGACGTAGTCCTCGTAGGCGGAGATGCTGATGGATGCCAGCACGCCCACGATGGCCACGACGATCATCAGTTCGATGAGCGTGAACCCGGCTTCTCGCCCGCGTGCGAAGGTGGCTTGTGATTCCATTGGGTTCTCTAGCGCGCAATGGCGCACAGGTGTTCTACGGATTGTGAGAGTCAGCCATGGGCTGCGGATGTGATCGATCTCACAGTACGAATAGGCGGGCTTGACGCGGTTCGTAGACTGCCTCGGGCAAGTGACGGCGACGGGCGACACTGTCGGGTTCTGCCTACTGTTTGCCGCGCCTAGGGGCGGCGCAAGGCGTGTTTGCACGATCGTTCTAGAGGTCGTTGGGTGCGCGAAAGTAAAAGGCGGGATTGGCGAAAGGTGGAGGGCGATGGATGAGGGGTTGCTCACCGTGTTTGGCGCTGGTGGTGACGGTGCTGATGGCCAGCTGCGTACCTCCGGCGCCTGCGCCCGTACCTTTCGGTGATACCTCGATTGAGTACGTGGCCGTCGAGGTGTTGGTGAACGAAGACGATCTCTCCTTCTGGGACATCCCGTTACTCGATGAGCCGGTGATGTCCACGGCCCCGCCGGACCGGGGCGATGGGCTCGACGTCGGTGAGCTCGGCGTGGATGGCGGCGATCGAGTCGCTATCGTCGCCCTGGCCGAGGAGCTCGCCGGTGGACGGTACGGCGCCTGCGACAGCCTGCTTCTCGTGCACCAGGGCAAGCTGGTGTTTGAGGCGTACTTTCGGCGCGGGCGCATCAACATCACCCATCCGCAGGTGTCCGCGACGAAGTCCTACACGGCGCTCGCGTTGGGCAGGGCGATCCAGTTGGGTCATCTGGCGATGTCCGATCTGGATCAGCCGCTGGTGAGTCTGCTGGGGGATCTGGATCCGTCCGGATTCGCCGAAGGCGCCGAGACGATCACCTTGCACGACGCGCTCACGATGTCCTCGGGTTTGCGCATCAGCGAGGCCCAGCTCGAGGCTATCGAACAGGATCCCCGTGTCGTGGCGGGCCGCGAGCAGGTGCGAGCCTATCTGCGCAGCAGTGCACCGGTTACCCGAGAAGCGCGGCGCTTCGCCTACCAGGGAACGGATCCGACGCTGGTCATGCAGGTCATCGATGCGGTCGTTCCTGGGTCTGCCGAGGCGTTCATCAAGGGCGAACTCCTCGATCGCCTCGGCATCACCACGTACGGCTGGCAGACCGATGTGAGCGGGCTGCCGAGGGCCGGTGACCGGGCGAGCATCAGCTCACGCGCCATGGCCAAGTGGGGTCTCCTCGTGCTCAACGAAGGGACTTGGGCAGATGACCAGCTGATCCCCCGCGCCTACATCGAGAAGCTGACCGCGAGAGCGGTCGCGTTGCGTGGCGAGGACGTCGACGTTGCTTCCGCGAGCGTCGGCAACCCTGGGTACGGCTACTTCTGGTGGCAGGCCGATCTGCTGAGTGCCGGGGAGCGCTACTTCAGCACGTCCGCCCAGGGAGGCGGGGGCCAGTACGTCGTGGTAGTGGAGGAGTTGGATCTCATCGTGGTGGTGACCGCCCATGGCCTCGAGTCACCCGCCCTGGCGCTCATCGCCGAGCGGATAGTGCCGGCGTTTCGCTGATCCGCGTTCGCCCATGCCCAGCTTCAGTGCTGTCACAAAAAGCGCATGGAAACCCTTGATTTTTAGGCGCGACTGGTGGCAGGAGGGTTGCCGTAACGGTTTTTGACAAGGCGCGAAGTGGCCAAGGATAATCGACCGGCTGCGAACGCAGCACCCTCCGATTTAACCCTAATGAGGCGCTATGGCCACTTGCGAAATACGCGGGGAATTCAAACCCGGGTTCGATGCTGTCCTCACTCCCCAGGCGCTGGCGTTCGTCGCTCTGCTTACCGAGCGCTTCGGCAGCCGGGTGGATGAGCTGCTCGCCACCCGCGATCAACGCCAGCAAGCCGTGGACGATGGAGCGCTTCCCGCGGTGGCAGAGCGGACGCGGGAAATCCGCGAACTGGACTGGATCATCGCCGATATTCCGGAGGATCTCCTCGATCGTCGCGTTGAGCTGCTCACTCCCGCGCGCCCGCAAGAGGTGCGGGATGCGCTCCGCTCGAACGTCAGTGTCTGCATCGCAGACCTGGAGGACACGCTCTCACCCACCTGGGACAACGTGATCCACGGCCATCGCTGCCTGCAGGGCGCCGCCACCGGCACCCTGTTGGATTCGGATGGCGGCGATGGCCAGTCCGAGGTGACCCTCGGCATGCGCCCCCGCGGCTGGCACATGGAGGAGAAGCACCTCTACGTGGATGGTCGCCCGGTGCCGGCGTCGCTGGCGGATTTCGGCCTCTACCTGTTCCACTGCGCCGAAGCGCTCACGGCGCGCGGCAGCGGGCCGTATCTGTCGCTGCCCAAGCTCGAGGGCCATCAGGAAGCGCGCCTGTGGGCGTCGATCTTCGAGTTCGCCGAGAACGAGCTCGGCCTGCGCCAGTACTGCATCAGGGCCACGGCCTTCATCGAGACGGTGCCGGCGATCTTCGAGATCGACGAGATCCTCTACGTCCTCAAGGATTACCTGGTGGGCCTCGAGTGCGGACCGGCCGACTACGTGTTCAGCTTCATCAAGACCCTGCACGCCCATGCGGACTTCGTGCTGCCGGACCAGCTGAACTTCGATCGCAGCGCCGAGTTCCTGCAGAACTACAGCCGCCTGGCGGTACACACGGCCCACCAGCGCAGCATCCTCGCCATCGGCGGCACGGCGGCGAGCTTGCAGGAGGGCGCGGCCCACGCCGAGAGCTTCCTGGCCAAGATCCGTGCCCAGAAGCAGCGCGAGTTCGAGATGGGCTTCGATGGCACCTGGGTGGCCCAACCCTCCATGGTGCCCCTCATCACTGAGATCCTGTCGGATCTCATGCCGGGGCCGAATCAGCTGAGCGTGACCGGCGGCGGCGAGGAGATCACGGCCGAGGCCCTGCTGACGCCACCCCAAGGCCCGGTGACCGAACCTGGCGTCCGCCGGAACATCCGCTTCGCCCTGCGCTACCTAACCGCATGGCTAGGTGGGGAAGGGTGCGTTTTCTTCAATAACCGCCGCGAGGACATGGCCACCGCCGAGTCGGCGCGGGCCCAGCTGTGGCAGTGGGTGCACCACGACGTGACCCTCGAGACGGGCGAGTGGATGGACGAGGCCTGCTTCCGCCGCCTGCTGGCTGAGGAGGTGCCCCTGGCCGCCGAGGACCTGGCCGCCCTCGGGGTGGACAGCGAACGCCTGAGCCTGGCGGCGGACCTGATCAGCGACGTCGTGCTGCGCAAGGACTTCGTGCCCTTCCTCTCGGTCCAGGCCTACGCGCATCTGCCCTAGCTCCGGTAGTGCCCGCCTTCGATCCAAGCTGCCGTCGTTGCGAGCGCCTGGCCCGGTTCCTCGATGAGGTTCGCGCCGAGCACCCGGACTACCACGCCGCTCCGGTAGCCCCCTTCGGTGCCGAGGCCCCGCGCCTGCTCGTAGTGGGCCTCGCGCCGGGCATGCACGGCGCTAACCGCACGGGCCGCCCATTCACGGGCGATCACGCTGGCATCCTGCTTTACGAGACCCTGCACGCCTACGGCTTCGCCTCCCAGCCCGAGGCGACGGCGGCCGACGATGGCCTAGAGTTGCTGGGTTGTCGTATCACCAACGCGGTCAAGTGCCTGCCGCCGGCGAACAAGCCCCTCGGCGGTGAAGTGACCACGTGCAACACCTTCCTGAGCACGGAGCTCGAGGCACTGCCCGCGCCAGCGGTGGTGCTGGCCCTCGGTTCCATCGCCCACCAGGCGGTGATCAAGGCCCTGGGGTTGCGGCAGAAGGACTACGCCTTCGGCCACGGCGCGGAGTACGCCCTCAGCGATGCCCTGACCCTGATCGACTCCTACCACTGCAGCCGCTACAACACGCAGACCCGTCGCCTCACCGCGCCGATGTTCCGCGAGGTATTCGCCCGCGCCCGTGTCCTCATCGACTGCGGGGCAGCGGGATGAGCGAGCGCCCGGATGACAGCAAGGACACGCTCGCCCTGGGGGTCGCCGAAGACGACACCTTCGACCTCGAGTCCTTCCTGCGCAACCTCACCCGTCGCCCGGGCGTGTACCGGATGATCGACGGCAAGGGCGAGGTGATCTACGTCGGCAAGGCGCGCAACCTGCGCAACCGGGTGACCAGCTACTTCCGCGGCCAGGTGACCTCCGGCAAGGTCTTCGCTCTGCGCAAGCACATGGCGCGCATCGAGGTGACCGTCACCGAGACGGAAGCCGAAGCGCTGATGCTCGAGTACAACCTCATCAAGCGTCACCGCCCGCGCTTCAACGTGACCTTGCGCGATGACAAGAGCTTCCCCTACGTGCACCTGTCGAGCGATCACGAGTACCCGCGCCTGTCCTTCTACCGCGGATCACGTTCCGGCAAGGGGCGCTACTTCGGCCCTTACCCGAACGCCTATGCCGTGCGCGAGACCCTGAGCGTGTTGCAGCGCCTGTTTCAGATCAGGCCCTGCCGTGACAGCTTCTTCCAGAACCGCACGCGGCCCTGCCTGCAGTACCAGATCAAACGCTGCTCCGGGCCTTGCGTGGGCCTGGTCGATCGCGAGCGCTACGCCCGCGACATCGAGCACGCCGTGATGTTTCTCGAGGGCAATCACGACGAGGTGATCAGCGATCTCGTTAGGCGAATGGAGGAGGCCGCAGAGGGGCGCGAGTACGAACGCGCCGCCCAGTACCGCGACCAGATCGCCACCCTGCGCAAGGTGCGTGAACGCGACGTGATCGCTGGCGATCGCGGGGATGCTGATGTGATCGCCGTGTACAGCGACGGCCGCGTCCACGGCATCGCGAACATGTTCATTCGCGGCGGTCGCAACCTGGGCACACGCAATTGGTTCCCGCGTAGTGGGGCGCACGCCGATGCGCGCGAGGTGCTGTCCGCCTTCATCGCCCAGTACTACCTCAGCAACGACGCACCGGCCGAGATCCTCACTGCGATGCCGATCAGCAATGCTCCCTTGCTGGAGGAGGCCTTCGAGCAATCGAGTGGCCACAAGGTGTCCATCCGCTGGCGCCTGCGCGGCGTGCGGGCCCAGTGGGTGGCGGCCGCCCGAGCCAATGCCGAGCAGGCCCTCAAGATGCGCTTGGCGAGTTCAGCGGGGGTCGCCGCCCAGCTCGAGGCCTTGCGCGAGTTGGTGGGCCTGGACGAGGTGCCGCAACGGATCGAGTGCTTCGATATCAGCCATACGGGCGGCGAGCAGACCGTTGCTTCCTGCGTCGTGTTCGGTAGCGAGGGGCCGCTGAAGAGCGACTACCGGCGCTTCAACATCACCGGCATCACCGGTGGCGATGACTACGCGGCGATGCGCCAGGCGCTGACGCGGCGCTACACCCGGGTCAAGCGAGGCGAATCGCCCGTGCCAGATGTGCTGATCATCGATGGCGGTAAAGGGCAGATGAGTGAGGCGCGCGCCGTCCTGGAGGATCTGCAGTTGGAGGAGATCGTGATGCTCGGCGTGGCCAAGGGCCCCACGCGCAAGGCCGGCTTCGAACAGCTCTACCTCGACGACGCCGAGCGCCCCCTGCCGCACCCCGAAGACGGCACGGCCCTGCGCCTGATTCAACAGGTGCGCGACGAGGCTCATCGCTTCGCCATCACGGGGCATCGCCAGCGACGCTCGGCGGCGCGCAACACGTCGGTGCTCGAGAGTATCCATGGCCTCGGGCCGAAGAAGCGGCGCGACCTCCTGCGCCACTTTGGCGGCTTGCAGGGCGTCTCGCGCGCGGGCATCGAAGACCTGGTGAAGGTGCCGGGCATCAGCCACAAGCTGGCGGCCGCGATCCACGAGACCCTGCGCGATGGGCAGTGAGCGTCGTGGCGGCATGAGCTTACCCATGGCGCTGACCTGGGCTCGCATGGCGCTCGTGCCCGTGTGCGTGGTGCTGTTCTATCTGCCGACCCCCTGGGGCCGTGCGGCGGCCGCGGGCGTCTTCGTCCTGGCGGGCATCACCGATTGGCTGGATGGCTACCTGGCGCGACGTTGGCAGCAAACAAGCGCGTTTGGTGCGTTCTTAGATCCCGTGGCGGACAAGGTGATGGTGGCGGTGGCGCTGGTGCTCGTCGTGCACGGCGGCGGGGGAGGGGTGATCGGCCTGCTCATCGCCCTCGCGGCCATGGCGATGATCGCCCGCGAACTCATGGTGAGCGCGCTGCGCGAGTGGATGGCGACGAGGGGGGCGCGGGATCAGGTGGCCGTCTCCTGGCTCGGCAAGGTGAAGACCACCGCACAGATGGTCGCACTCACGGTGCTGCTCTACGGCGGGCCCCTCCTGGGCGTGGACAGCCGGGCGATCGGACTTCCCGTACTGCTGCTGGCAACGGCCTTGGCGTACGCCTCGATGGCGGGTTACCTGGGGGCCTTGCGAGCGGACGAATAGGGGTTTGCGCGGCGGCGGCGCAAAACCACGCGATGGTGCTTGACAAGCAGCGCAGCGAAACTAAACTAGCCGGTCTTGCTCGCGGGAATAGCTCAGTTGGTAGAGCACAACCTTGCCAAGGTTGGGGTCGCCAGTTCGAATCTGGTTTCCCGCTCCAAATCGAAAAGCCTCCGGATCTTGGGTCCGGGGGCTTTTTCTTTTGCGCCATGGGGACCGCCCCCACCGTTCGGGCGTAGACCCGCTAGCAGCTGCCCTCTCAGCAGGGGGGCGGGCCTGGGCTCCAAACGCTCGGATTAGGTAAGGCGGTGGCGCGATCCGTCCCTGCGTGAGCCGGCGCTCGAGCAAGCTCCATATCACGACATCGAGGTCCCGGAGCGGCGGTTGTCAGCCTACGGCCGCTCCGCTATATTCCCCGGCTCCGCGCTGGCTGGGTGGCAGAGTGGTTATGCAGCGGCCTGCAAAGCCGTGTACGCCGGTTCGATTCCGACCCCAGCCTCCACTTCCCGTATCGCTGTCGAATACTCCTAGAGCGCTGCCCGTCGCGGCGCTTTCGCGTTACCTTGTGGCTGCTTCATGCCACTTGTCGATATAGGCACGGATACCCACCGGGAGGGGCCCTCCACCATGAGCAAGTACGAGCGCAATGAGGATGCGATCAAGTCACTGAACTCCCAGCAGTTTCAGGTGACTCAGCAGGACGCCACGGAACGTGCTTTCCACAATCAGTACTGGGACCACAAGGCGGCCGGTATCTACGTGGACGTGGTGAGCGGTGAACCGCTGTTCGCCTCGGTGCACAAGTACGACTCGGGATCTGGCTGGCCGAGCTTCTGGCAGCCGCTGGTCGGCGATCATGTGCTGGAACTGCAGGATCGCAGCCACGGGATGGTGCGGACGGAGGTGAGGTCGAAGCATGGCGACTCACACCTCGGACACCTGTTCCCTGATGGGCCCAAGCCCAGCGGGATGCGTTACTGCATCAACTCGGCGTCCTTGCGCTTCGTTCCCGCGGAGGACTTGCGCAATGAGGGCTACGAGGAGTTTCTGGCCCTGTTCGAGTAGGACGGATTCTCGTGTCCGCTGCCCGCATGGCGCAGCGGACTTGCGGCACCGGTCATTCCTGCGGCACCCAGGCGTCGATCGCTGCGGACGAGGAATAGAGGTCTTCGCCGAGTAGCCCCTGACTCCAGGTGTAGCCTTGGCTCCAGGTGTAGCCCTGGCTCCAGGTGTAGCCCTGACTCCAGGTGTAGCCCTGACTCCAGGTGTAGCCCTGACTCCAGGTGTAGCCCTGGCTCCAGGTGTAGCCCTGGCTCCAGGTATAGCCCTGACTCCAGGTGTAACCCTGGCTCCACGTGTAGCCG
>JBCBZW010000013.1 GCA_039815145.1 Pseudomonadota bacterium | reverse complement strand
GTAATACTGAGGTGGCGAATATCTTCAGACAGAGACTCGGTTTGTCGTGCCATCACCTCACTGGTTGAGGCTACCCAGTCAGCTTGACGAATATTTGCGGCAACTAAAGCTCGATGCAAAAAACTAGTAGCCGGAAAATCACCTGGTCAGTCCCTACGCCCTGCAGGCAGGGCTCGGGGAGTACGCCCGCAACCAGCTCGTCATCACGCCGCAGTTCGGCCCCCGCTTGCGCTTCTCCAAGATCTACACGTCCTTGCCATTGCAGCACGATGCGCCGCGCAAGATCGGCGTGGCCGCGTTCTGCGATATCTGCACCAAGTGTGCGGATGCCTGTCCGGTGAAGGCCTTGCCCTACGGGCCCCCGGCCGTCTCGACGCAACCCTCAGCGATCAAGGGCGTTCGCAAGTGGACGTCGGACGCCCAGAAGTGCTTCGGCTTCTGGACCCAGCTCGCCTCGGACTGCGCCATCTGCATGCGGGTGTGTCCGTTCAATCGTGACTTCTCCAAGCGTCGCCACCGCCTCTGGCTGAGGCTTGCCCTGTCGCCCCTGCGCAAGCTGGCGCTCTGGTTGGATCGCCATCGCGGTCAGCGAGCTAAGCCCGGCGATTGGTGGTCGAAGGCCTAGCCGCTGTCGACCACTGCCCCAAGGAAGGGATGGGTTCGAGCGTCTACATAGGTGTCAGATCCACAAGAGGCGCTACCCATGGTGCAAGCATTCAGATTGGTTCCGTCCGCCGGCCTGGCCGGTGCGGTGACCTTCGTTCTCGTCTTCGTTATGCAATACCTGATCTCGACGGGGCAGTCGGCGATCGTTACGGAGGTGCCAGGGCAGGTACTGAACTTCGTGCGCGTGCCGAAGGAGGAGATCGTCGAGGTCAAACCGACCAAGCCGCAGAAGCCGCCGCAGCCGGAGACGCCACCGCCGAAGATAACGCGGATGCGCCTGGACCCCACGAGCACCACCGTCGCGCTCACCCACAGCGCACCTGTCACCAGCGGGGCGGGGGTCGGCATCACCGCATCGCTCGGCCTCGCCGCCGCGGATGGGGAGTACCTGCCGATCATCAAGGTGGCCCCGGTCTACCCGCGGCGTGCCCTCGAGCGCGGCCTGGAGGGGGATGTCATCGTGGCGTTCACGGTGACCCGTCAGGGCACGGTGAGGGATGTGTCGGTGGTGGAGTCCACGCGGCCGTTGTTCAACCAGGCGGCGATCGCGGCGGCGGAGAAGTTCAAGTACAAGCCGCGGGTGGTGAACGGGGTGCCGATCGAGGTGGCCGGGGTGAAGAACCGGATCTCGTTCAGGCTCGAGAACTGAAGCGGTACAGGTCACGCCCCCGGGTCATCGGGGGCGTCGCCGTCGCGCGCCGGGAGCCGCCATCCTCGCTATGATCAGAGTTCTTGGTTCAGCTCCCAAGGAATCCGCCAGCCGACGCGTCTAACCCAACGATGAGCGAACCCATCGCAGACGATCAACTGGCCGCCGCCGCCGCAAAGGGTGACCGTGCGGCCTTCGCCACGTTGCTGGAGCGCAATTACGGGCGCATCTACCGCCTGTGCCTCCAGTGCCTGCGCGAACCGGACGACGCGGCCGACCTCGCCCAGGACGTATGCGCCGGAATGGCGAGGAAGATCAGAGGGTTCCGAGGGGACTCGTCGTTCAGCACCTGGTCCTACCGGGTGATCCTGAACGCCACCCACGATGCGCGCCGCAAGCATCAGCTGCGTCGCGAGAGGACCGCCGAATACCTGGCGGAACACGACGACCGACAACACCTCGACGAGCACCACGCCCAGCGCAGCCAACTGCTGCGCGAGGCCGTGGAGACCCTCCCAGCCCCCCTGCGAGACACCACGATCCTGGTGATCTACGGCGGGCTCACCCACAGCGAAGCCGCCGAGGTGCTGAAGGTGAAGGAGGGCACGATCTCCTGGCGCCTCGCCGAGGTGCGCAAGACCTTAAGCAGACAATTGAACACGAACGACCTACCACCTAAGCCGAGCGGCGGGGAGGTGATCGCATGACCGACATCCTCGACGAGCTCCGAACCCAAGCCCTGCGCCAAACCGACACGCCTGCGCCCGAGGGGGCTCGCGAACGCGCTGTCGAGGCCGCCCTGGCGGCGTTCGACGAGGAGTTCGCCGCCGACGAACGCACTGCGGAATCCACCAATACCTCGCGCACAGCACCTGGTGACAGGGACATGCGAGATCGCTGGATCCAATTCGCTCGCTACGGCCTAGCGGCTTCGTTCGCTGCCATCGTCTCCGCCATCACGCTCCTGATCCTCTCCAATACCCCGGAGGCGGTGGACGAGCGACGCCTCTACGCTCTCGATCCGAACGATGTGCAGGAGTTGCCGCTACCCAACCTGCGCGAAGCGATGCGCGAACGCAGCGCTGGCACGGACCGATTCCCCCGTGCTGACGTCAACGGCGTGACCGACACCCTCACGGATCCCGTCTCCACCTTCTCGGCTGACGTCGACACGGCGAGCTACACCTTCGTACGGCGACTGCTCAACGAGGGCACACTCCCGCCCCCCGCGGCTGTGCGCACGGAGGAGATGCTCAACTACTTCTCCTATGCCTACGAGGCACCCGTGCTGGACATGCCCCTGAATGCGGACGTGGCCCTCATGCCGGCGCCGTGGAGCGACGGTGTGCAATTGCTCCGGATCGGCATCCAGGGCTACGAGCCGCCGTACAAGGAACGTCCCGCCGCCAATCTGGTGTTCCTCATCGACACCTCAGGCTCGATGTCATCGCCCGACCGACTGCCCCTGCTGCAGTCTTCCCTGCGCCTGCTCCTGAAGGAGCTGAGGCCCGACGACACGGTGGGTATCGTGGCCTACGCCGGGTCTGCGGGCGTAGTGCTGGAGCCCACAGCGGCGTCCCAGCGCGCGCGTATCGAAGATGCCTTGCGCCACCTGCAGGCAGGGGGCAGCACCGCGGGGGCTGCCGGCATCCAGGGCGCCTACGCCCTGGCTGAGGCGCACTACGACGCTGAGAAGATCAATCGAGTGATCCTCGCCACGGACGGCGACTTCAACGTGGGCGCGCGCGATACGGCGACCCTGCGCCGGCTCATCGAGCGCAAGCGCGACGCCGGCGTGTCCCTCTCCGTGCTCGGCTTCGGCCGCGGCAACCTCAACGATGAGTTGATGCAGGCGCTGGCACGCAACGGCGATGGGCAGGCGGCCTACATCGACTCGCTCCACGAAGCGCACAAGGTGCTCGTCGAGCAGCTCGACGGCACGCTCCTGACCATCGCCAAAGAGGTGAAGATCCAAGTGGAGTTCAACCCTGCGCAGGTGGCCGAGTACCGTCTGCTCGGCTACGAGACCCGGGCGCTGAATCGTGAAGACCTCGATGACGATCGCGTCGACGCGGGCGAAGTGGGTGCCGGCCATCAGGTCACGGCGATGTACGAGATCGTGGCGCCCGGGAGCGAGGGCCGCCGACCAGACTCACCGCCCTCGCGGGGCCAGGTCGGAGCCGCTGTGGATGATTTACTCACCGACGAGCTGGCGGTCGTGCGGATTCGCTACAAGGCCCCCGGCGAGTACCGCAGTCGTCAGCTCGACTTCCCCGTGACCCGTGCGGCCGAGGTGGCGCCCGACACCGAGGCGTCACGCGAGCTCGCTTTCGCCGCAGCGGTGGCCGCCTTCGGGCAAAAGCTGCGCGCCGACCCCACCCTCAGCGACTACGACTACGGTTCGGTCATGGCGTTGGCCGAGGCCAACCGCGGCGCCGACGGGCAGCAACGCCGTGAGTTCGTGCGCCTGGTAGAGCTTGCCGACGAACTGTCCAGGTAGGGCTCGCCAGCGCTCGGTCGCTCACCGTAATGAGCGCCTACGCGGCGGCAATCGGTGGCAGCGCACTACTGCGGCGTTTGCTTAGCGGTCGTCCCGTCTCGCGCCTTGCGCCCTATCAGCGCCTGGGGCAGCCTCGTGAGGTAGCGCCGATTCCCGCGGCGCCCGACTCGACGAGGACAGCGATGAGCAGCGAACAGCCCGAATGCCCCGCCCGTGAGCCCTACGGTGTAGAAGTCAGCGCCGGCAAGAAGTACTACTGGTGTGCCTGCGGGCGCAGTAAGCAGCAGCCCTTCTGTGACGGCTCCCACGCGGGCACCTCCTTCGTGCCCCTCGAGCACACCGCGGAGCGAGATGGCACCTTGTGGTTCTGCGGCTGCAAGCGCACTAACAAGCAACCTCTTTGCGACGGTTCTCACAACAAGCTCTAGGACAACGCCCGCGGAGGCGTCGCCTAACGACGGCACCTTGGTTGACTGCGTTATCTTCGGCAAAGTTGCCAGCCTCAACTATCGGAACTCCCATCAACACGCGACCGATGGAAGGGAGAATCTGACCTGTCGGAGGAGATGATGAACGTGCTCAACAGCGCCCGTGAGGTAACGCGAGCTCTGGACGACGCCCTGGATGCACGAAGCACCTCACAGGAAGAGATTGGACAACTGCTCGATGAAATTCTCCGCACCGCCGTGGACGCAGATCGTCGGCGCCACGAAGTGCAACGAGCGGAGATGCAAGCCCTCGAAGATGCGATGGACCAAGCCCTGGCGCAGGCCCAGCAGGAGGACGAGGAGATTGAGCGCATCTTAGGTGCGCTGATGACGTGCTCCTTCGGCCGGATCAGCGGTCAGCTCACCTGGTCACGCGTGTCGTAAGGCGGGACCGACGGGGTCGACCGCCCGTGGATCACGGGCGGCCGTTCCCAGCCCTTACCGCGCCGTGCCGGTGATCAGGACTCGCACGGCATCACCCGGTCGAACGTCGAAGCGCGCGCGCCGGCAGTCCCAGACACCGTCGACCACCGGCCAACCAACGACGTTGGGCCGAGAGACGTTGATGCAGCGGGCCGGTTCGGTGATGTCGAGCCCGGTCAGCGTGCCCTCCAGGAGTTCTGCGGACACTGGAGCTGCCCCTGCCGCGATGACCAGCCGGATCTGGTCGCCGGGTGCCGCGGTGAGACCGGCGGCCTCACAGTCGAGGGCGGCCACCGGATCCCCGGCGCCCGAGGCCACGACCGATTGCGGGTCGGTCACGTTGTCACAGCGGGCGGTGACGCCGGCCAGCCCGACTGCAGTGGCGCCGATCGGCGCATCCGCGGTGTCCACCACCAGCCGCGCGAAACCTGGCGTCCCGTTACTCGCCCCGAACAGTCCCTCTCTGAAGGTCTCGGTGTCGTTGAAGGTCGGCAGCGCTCCGCCAAGTGCGACGAGCCCGTCCGCTTCGCTCAGCAGCTGGACAGCCTCGGCGTTCAGGGGCACGGTCAGCGTCCGGTCGACGTCGCGCCGCGTGGCGACGGTCTCTCCCAGCGAGGTGCCACTGCCGAGATCCGTGTACGCCTGCGCGCCGCCGGTGCCGTCCACCAGCACCTCGACGGGTGTGTCCACGGTAAACACCTCGTAGATCTCGAAGGCCTCGTCGGTGACCAGCCCGCCCAAGTCGGGCACGTACAGGCGCAGGCGCGCCGCCGTGATCGGTTGCGAGATGCCTGTCGGGTCGAACACGAAGAAGTTATTGAACAGCGAGCCGGCGTTCTGGCCGACCAGGTAGTTCTCGTTGTCCACGGTGTGCTCGCCTTCCGCGGTGTACCACCCTCGGTCCACGGAAGGCAGATCAACGGCCAGGGCCGTTGCGGCGCTCGTCAGGAGCGCGATGAGAACCCACTCGCGATTTACCATATCGATCTCCCTGACGGATATGTTGCCTGACGAGGATAGTCGTTCGGCTGCCTAGTGGGGATGTCGCCGGATCGGTGGTATCTCGCGTCCTCGCCGAAGCTGCTGGTAGCTGACGCGCGTGCGACCGCTAGAAGCGGTCTACGCGCTTCGCACGCCGGCCGTCCCTCAGGAACTCCACATGGGTGATGAGACCACCCTCCACCCGATACACGGCGATTCCGGGCTCGGACACCTGGCCGTAGGAGAAGGTCCTCTCCACCACCACGAAGGGCCCTGACGCCAGCATCGAGGTCACGGTGACCTCAGCGTCACCCGTCTCCACGAGGGACGCGAACAACTCGCGCAGTGCCCCTCGGCCGGAGGTGAGGGGGGTGCCTGGGAACACGGAGATCACGACGTCCTCAGCGTAGAGATCCATTAGTGCACTCAGGTCATGGGCGTTGAGCGCGTCCATGCGAGCCGTCACGACCTCCTGCGGTGATTGGGCGTTCGACGCATGGGCCGAGAGCAGGAGCAGCAGCAGGATGGCGAGTCGAGTAGTCATCTGGTCACCTCGTCAAGTGAGCTGGCTAGTCGGTCGGTAGCGGTAAGCCGTGTGTCCACCCATGTTCCCTGCGAACACGCGCAAACTCCGCAAGTGCAGGGCGCTCGAACAACGCGTGATAGCGCGGATGCTGCAGCACCCAGTCGGGATACGGGTTGGTGCCATAGAAGGGCATCAGGGCGTGGCCAGTACTGAGGAATTTGCCCTTGTCGGCGGCGAGTTCGAGGGCGCTTAGGAACATGTCTTCGGGCAGAAAGTCGCAGAACACCGGCCCCCACATGCCCACCTGTTCAGTTACAGGGTTCGTCTCGTAGAGTTCGATCAGCGCTTCGATCTGCGCCTGCTTGTCCGGTCGGTCGAACATGATCGAGAAGAAGCCCGGCAAGATGCGCGTGACGTTAGGCTTCGCTTCGGGCGGCAGGCTCGCCAGCAGCGCCTCGAATTCCTCGTAGTGGGGGCGCCATTGAGCCGCAAGCACCGGGTCGCCTGACAAAACAGCGTAGGTGGAGGCGAACGCGACGAAGCCTTCCCCCAGGCAACGCTCGGCCTGGCAGGCATTGAAGAACGCAAAGGCATCCTCGGTTCGCCCTGCTGTCGCCAGCCAGCGGGCGCGCACTTGTGCGCCCGACAGATTCTCCGGATGCAGGGCTACCAGTCGATCGTAGAGGTCGATGGCCCCGTCGACATCCCCGCTGTACATCTTGAGGCCGGCATTCGCGTAGAGCACGTCGAATTGGACGGGCGCCAACGCCATGGCCCTTTCCGCGTGCATACGCGCGGCAGACATATCGAACGCAGGCCCCAGGCTCCAGAACACCATCGCAGCGTGGGTGGATGCATCGTCAGGGATGAGCGCGAATGCGCGCTCGAAGGCATGCGAGACGTCCCGGCGAAATCTCTCGAAGTCCCGCGACAGGGGACTGCCCACGCCGGTGGACCCAACAAACGCGATGCCTGCCCACGCCTCACCGAAGTCCGGGTCGATCAAGGCAGCGTTCTGGAACGCGTCGTACGCCTGAAAGCGTGCCTGGTCGTTGCGCATACGCTCGCCGAAGTAGCCAAGGCCCAGGTAGTATTGCTCGACGGCTTCAGGCTCGATGCCTTCGCCGCTGGTGCGCCCTCGGTACTGGCCCACACCTAGCTCGATCTCTAGCTGCCGACCTACCTGTCGTACGATGTCGTCCTGGATCGTGAAGACGTCGTTCAGCGGCGCATCGTAGGCCTCGTTCCAGATCTGCACGCCGTCCGTGGTTCGGACCAGTTGGATCGTGGCTCGCACTTCGTCGCCGCTGCGAAGCACGGTGCCGTCCAGCACATGGTCCACACCGAGTTCGTACCCGATTTTGCGCAAATCGAGGTTGCGGTCGCGGTAGGCGAACGACGAGCGTTGGCCCGCCACCTCGAGATCTGTGATCCGCCCGAGCCGGGTGAGCAGGCCAACGGCAACGCCGTCCGCGAACAGCTGGTCTTCATCAGCCGAGGAGAGGGCGGTGAAGGGCAAGACGGCGATCGAGGGGGCGCTCGGGACTGGAGCGCTCGCGGCGACGACCGGGTCCTCGACATCCGACGGATCCGGGGATAAGGCGGGGATAAGGAATCTGATCGCCAGGAGGGTGATCGCGCCAAGCAGCACGGCGAAGCGAGGCGGCAGGGGCATGCCCGACTTCGTAGGTGCTTCTGCCTGAGATGTTACCGGTGGTGATGGCGGCGTGTTCGATGCGGCGTCGGGTAGACCGGATTCCACGAGCGTCACAGGCTGCACGACACGATAGCCGCGCTTGGGGATGGTCTCGATGTACTCCTGCGATTCGCCGGCGTCTCGGATGGTCTTGCGAATGAGCGAGATCGCCCGCGTCAGGCTCTCATCGCCGCTGTGCTCGAGGCCCCAGACCTGGTCGATGAGGGTGTCGCGCCCCACCACCTCGCCTGCGTGTCCGGCAAGCAGGCACAGAACATCCATGATGCGCGGCTCGAGGGCGTATCTGGACTCACCGAGAAACAGCGAGTTGAGCGTCGGCTCGACGCGGATGGCGCCGAGCACGAAAGGGGGGCGTTGAGCGTTTGCGTGTGTCACGTAGGCCGGCGTCCCTTGACGAGATCTCGTGCTCGACCGGCATGCTTCTCATCATAAGGGGTCGTGAGGATGCGTCGACGATCTCGGCCCCATCATACAAAATCACTGCAGGCCAGCGCCGGGCGGGGTGGCCGGGCGGGCGTGCGGGTTGGCCATTGTCGCTGCTGTGACGCAGACGGTCCCTGCGCCGCCACACCGCGTTGATCGTGCGGTTAGCGAAGCACATCGGGGGCCCGGAGTTGATCGCCAGTGCCTACGGCCTCGAACCGCGGATGGGATCATTCCAAGAGATGCGCTTCCTTCTCCAGCACTTGAGAAGGTGAGCCGACGATGAGCGGATCCGGGCCATGCACGATATGCTCGTCCTTCCCCGGGTAGTCCAAGGCTGCCAGGAAATGCTGCATGCAGTTCAGCCGAGCCCGCTTCTTGTCATCGGATTTGATGATGGTCCACGGGGCATCAGCCGTATCCGTGTAGAAGAACATCGCTTCCTTGGCTTGCGTGTACTCGGTCCACTTGTTCTGCGAGATCTTGTCGATCGGGCTGAGCTTCCACTGTTTAAGTGGATCGCTCTCGCGCGCCGTAAAACGCCGCTGCTGCTCTTGCGCCGTGACCGAGAACCAGTACTTGAACAGGCGGATTCCCGACCGCGTGAGCATGCGTTCGAGGTCCGGCACCTGACGCATGAACTCGAGGTACTCGACGGAGGAGCAGAAGCTCATGACGCGCTCCACCCCGGCGCGGTTATACCAGGAGCGATCGAAGAAGACCATCTCACCCTTGGTAGGTAAGTGCTTGATGTAGCGTTGGAAGTACCATTGCCCGCGCTCCACGTCCGACGGCTTCTCGAGGGCGACCACACGCGCGGCTCGGGGATTGAGATGTTCCATGAAGCGTTTGATGGTGCCGCCCTTGCCAGCAGCATCACGACCTTCGAAGAGCACTACGATTCGTTGATCGGTCTGCTTGACCCAGTTCTGCACCTTGAGCAGTTCTGTTTGCAGCTCCTGCTTATGGTGCTCGTAGGCATCGCGACGGATCTTCCGCTTGTACGGGTAGATGCCGCGTCGGAAGAGTTGGCGGATCTCTTGGGGGCTGTGGCGTAGTTCGTCGAGCAGGATTGATCGTCGCTCGCGTGACGCAGGGGCTGGAGCGCCCGTGGCGGTGGCGTCGTCCTTGACGCGAGCGGTCTGCGCACCGAGGTGCGGGAGGCGATCGGGCGCGGTTGCGGGGGTGCCGTCGGTCATGGAATTGCCTTTCGCCAAAGAGGGTCCGGTCCAGAGCTAGTCTCGCGCGTTCAGCTGCCCTGAGGGATAGGTAGTTGCCGCTAGCATCGAGGTGTCACCGCAACTCGCACTCGCGCTCCATGGGCGTGGACCGCACGCGGTTGTCCTGCGGATGTCGTGCAGGTAAGTCAGCGCCTCAAGCTGCTCCGTGTCGCTTCAGTTGTCTACGTCGTCGTAGAGTCTCCGTTTGCTAAATTTTTACAGGGGGTTACGTGGCCCTTGGTCAGTTTTCCACCGCATCGCCATAGACTGTCCGAATCGTCTTGAGTCGAACGTTCGATTTCAAGCCGCGGCGCAGGACGCGTAGATTGGACGGCATCTAAGAAACAACTCGAGGTTCGAAACCGATGAAGCGGGAACGGAGTAAATGGCTGGCCTTGTCCCTCGGCGTGATGCTGCTGGGTGCGGGCCCTGTCCTCGCAGAGGATGCGGCACCATTGATGCGTGAGGCACCGGCCGATGCGGAGGTCTACTTTCTCGAGCCAGCGGATCACGCCGTCGTGCCGCCGTCGTTCAAAGTGGTATTCGGGTTGCGCAACATGGGCGTCGCGCCCGCGGGCACCGATCGCCCCAACACCGGGCACCATCACCTGCTGATCGACTCGCCGGAAGGGCTCGACTTCACCCAGCCGCTGCCGGCCACCGATCAGGTGCGGCACTTCGGCGGCGGGCAGACGGAGGCCGTGATCGAGCTGCCGCCAGGGAAGCACACGCTGCAATTGGTGATGGGCAACTTCGTGCACATCCCCCACGCGACGCCCGTGGTCTCGAACACGATCACGGTGACTGTCGAGTAAGTGGCGGCGGGGAGCTCGGGGCTCCCCGCTCTCGTCGATGAGCGGCCGGCGGTCTAGCCCTCGTAGGCCGCAGCGTAGAGGGCGATGACCTCATCCTTGCTCGGCTGCTTCGGATTGGTCACGCCGCACGCATCCTTCATGGCGTTGTCCGCCAGGGTGGGGAAGTCAGTCGGCTTCACCACCTCGAACGCGGCGAGGTTGGGCGGGATGCCCACCGCGGCAGAGAGCGTGCGTATGGCCGCAAGGGCCTCGTCCGCTGCCTGCGATGCACTCATCTCCCGTGTGTCGATGCCGAAGGCCTGGGCGATCTCCACGAAGCGTTCAGGCACGGCCTGCGCGTTGTAGGCCTGCACGTGGGGCAGGAGGATGGCGTTGCACACACCGTGGGGCAGGTCGTAGTAGCCGCCGAGCTGGTGCGCCATGGCATGGACGTAGCCGAGGCTCGCGCTGTTGAAGGCCATGCCGGCGAGGAACTCGGCGTAGGTCATCATCTCCCGCGCCTCCTGATCGTGCCCGTTCTCCACCGCCCGTGGCAGGAAGCCGGCGACCAGCTTGATCGCGTGCAGGGCGGCTGAGTCGGTGACCGGCGTGGCGGCGGTGGAGACGTAGGCCTCGATCGCGTGGGTGAGGGCGTCCATCCCCGTGGCCGCGGTGAGGTCGGGCGGCATCGCCTCCATCAGGTCGGGATCGTCCACGGACAGCGTCGGCGTGGTGCGCCAGTCGACGATGGCCATCTTCACGTGCCGGGTATCGTCCGTGATGATCGCGAAGCGTGTCATCTCGCTCGCCGTGCCCGAGGTGGTGTTGATGGCCACCAGGGGCAGCATCGGTTGGGTCATCTTGTTGATGCCCTCGAAGTCGCGGATGTCGCCGCCGTGGGTGGCGAGGATGCCGATCGCCTTGGCAGCGTCGTGGGGCGAGCCGCCGCCGAAGGAGATGATGAAGTCGCAGCCCTCCTGCTTCAGGAGCGCCGTGCCCTCGTCCACCTGGGCGGTGGTGGGGTTGGGTTCGACGCCGTCGTAGACCGCGTAGTCGACGCCGATGTCCTTCAGGAGTTCGGTCAGCACTTGGGTGGCCTTCAGCTCCCGATGCAGCGGGGCATCGGTGACGATGAGGGCTTTCTTGAAGCCGAGGCCTTGGATTTCGCGGCCGGCGTCGGCGAGGCCGCCGGCGCCCATGATGTTCACCACGGGCATGAAATAGTAGTACGCCATCTTTTCCTCCTTTAGCTTCAACCGCCACGGCAACGTGCGCCGAGAGCTTTCTAGAGGTAGATATAGAGTCTGCTAGCTCGGCGCGGTATCGCTGAAAGTACGGATTGGGCTGCGCTTGGCGCTAGTTCGCCAGGGAGTAGGCACTCAGGTCAGGTCGTACTTGCGCAGCCGTCCCCGGAGTTGGTGGTAGGTCAGGCCGAGGAGTTCTGCGGCCGCACGCTGGTTGTGGTTCATCGCGTCCATCGCCGCGCGGATATAGCGCACCTCGAAGTTGCCGACAACCTCCGGCAGATCGACGGGCAATGAAGGTGTGTGCTCTGCGCTTGCCTGGGCGGCGTCCTCGCCAGCGTCAGGGCCCGTATCAGGAACCGCCGGCCCGCGCAGTCGAAAGGGCGAAGCGAAGGGGTCGAGGGAGATCGCATCTACCGGATCCTCCAGCGACGGCCACCGGTAAAGCGACCGCTCCACCACGTTTTTGAGCTCTCGCACGTTACCCGGCCAGGGATGGGTCAGCAGAATCTCCCGCGCGCCCTCCGAAAACCCAGGAAACAGCGGCCGCCCCAACTCCTGCGCCGCCCGCACCCCGAAGTGCTCCCCCAGCATCAGGATGTCCTCGGGCCGTGCCCGCAGCGGTGGCACGGTGATCACATCGAAGGCGAGCCGATCCAGCAGGTCGTGGCGGAAACCGCCTTTGCGTGCCAGGCGCGGTAGATCCTCGTTCGTCGACCCCACCACGCGCACGTCCACGGAGAGGGTGTCGCTGCCGCCCACCCGCTCGAACTCGCCGTACTCGATCACCCGCAGGATCTTCTCCTGCATCCGCAGGGGGATCGTGCCGAGTTCGTCCAGCAGCAGGGTTCCCCCCTCGGCCCGCTCGAAGCGCCCGATGTGCTGGCCGACGGCGCCGGTGAACGCGCCGGCCTCGTGCCCGAACAGCTCCGACTCCAGCAGGCTCTCGGTGAGGGCGGCGCAGTTGAGCTTCACCAGCGGCTCGTCCCAGCGCTTGGACAAGAAGTGCAGTCGTTGCGACACGAGCTCCTTGCCGGTCCCCCGTTCTCCGATGATTAACAACGGCTTATCGAGCGGCGCCGCGTGGGACACGTGCTCCAGCATCGAGAGGAAGGAGGGCGACTCGCCCAGGATATTTGGGGCGGATGAACTCATTTGGCGAAAACCGCGAAAGTATTAGTAGAAAATACCAAAGGTTGAGAAATTTCGCCAAATAACATTGAGCGGCTCTGTTCTTCGTGGCTCCCTATCTATCTGTTTTCATTGATAAAAATCCCGAAGCCTGAGTTTGGCACGGAACTCGCTATACATCTCCCGAGAGAAACACACTCACCTGGAGGAAGTTCGATGGGTATTTTCTCGCGCTTCAGTGACATCGTGAACTCGAACCTCAACTCCCTGCTGGAGAAGGCCGAGGATCCGGAGAAGCTGGTACGCCTGATGATTCAGGAGATGGAAGACACGCTGGTGGAAGTGCGTTCCGCCGCGGCTCGCGCCATCGCCGACAAGAAGGAGCTCACCCGCAAGCTGGAAGCCATCTCCAAGGATGTGGACGAGTGGCACCGTAAGGCGGAGCTCGCCGTGTCCAAGGGTCGCGACGATCTGGCCAAGGCCGCCCTGGCGGAGAAGGCCCGGGTCAGCGAGATGCGCGACGGTCTGCAGAACCAGTTCGACTCGGTCACCGAGGGTCTGGAGCAGCTGAACGACGACATCGGTCGTCTGGAAGACAAGCTGGCCGACGCCAAGGCTCGCCAGAAGGCGTTGATCGTTCGCCACAAGACGGCGACCAACCGTCTGGAGGTGCGCAAGCAGATCCACGACAACAAGATCGACGACGCGCTGGTGCGCTTCGAGCAGTTCGAACGCCGCATGGAGACCATGGAAGGACGTGTCGAAGCCTACGACCTCGGCCGTGGTAAGGACTTGCGCCGGGAGTTCACCGAGCTCGAGGGCGACACCAAGATCGATGAGCAGCTCAACGATCTGAAGCGGGACATGGCGAGCAAGCAGTCCAGTCAGTCGCATTCATAAGTGAGGAAGTGAGATGGAAGTGATCGGAATACTGCTATGCGTGGTCGTGCTACCGATCTTTCTGTTCCTGCACTACACCACGCGCTGGCGTGAGCTGAAGGGGCTGTCGAAGGAAGACGAGCGCATGCTCGAGGATCTGTGGCAGGACGCCCAGCGGATGGAGAGTCGCATCAACACGCTGGAATCGATCCTCGACGATGAAGTGCCGGACTGGAGGAAGCGGGCGTGAGGTACGGACGCGGGTCAGGGCGGATCTACCGAGATCGTGAGAACGGCGTGCTGTTCGGGGTGTGCGCGGGCTTGGCTAATCACTTTGCCGTGCGCCCCCTCGCCATCCGCATCCTGGTGGTGCTGGCGGTGGTGATCGCGCCCTTCTGGCCGCTGGCGCTGGTGTATCTCACCGCTGGGATACTGCTGCAGGACAGGCCGTTGGAGTACACGGGGCGTCGCTCGGAGCGTGAGTTCTGGCGCGACGGCGAAGAAGAGAGCTGGAGGTAAGGAAATGGGTTCGAGCCGAAGACATCGTCATCACCACGAACGGTCACGCTTCCGGGCGGCGCGCGAAGAGCGTCGGCACGGGGGTGGGGGGCCGGGGCGAGACGAGCGTCGTGACTACGGCGATGAGCCAGATCCTCGCCGCTTGTATCGCAACCGTCGTCGGGGCGTGTTGGCTGGCGTGTGCGCCGGCATCGCCGACCACTTCGGGTTCTCCCTGACGGGCACGCGCATCGTCACGGTGATCGCAGCCTTCGTGCTGATGCCCTGGGTGGTCCTGGCCTACATCGCCATGTCGATCATGCTGCCGACGACGCCGGAGGAGCCCTTGTACCGCGATGAAGATGAGGAGGCCTTTTGGCACTCCGTACGCAAGTCGCCGATCGCGACCCTTTCGCAGGTACGACACAAGTTCCGCGAGATGGAGGCACGCACCCAGCGCTTAGAACGCTACGTGACGTCCTCTCGCTACGGTGTGGATCGCGAGTTCAGAGAATTAGAACGATAGAAGTAGCGCCTATTGGAGGTGCTAAGTAAGCAGGGGGAGACCCCGAGGAGACAAGATGATCGCCGTTATGGCCGTATTGTGTGGGTGTGCCGCACTCTACAATACGATGAAGTACCGTTACTGGCGTGAAGAGCAGTTAAGGCGAGCAGCAGGGGAGGAAGTTGATAGATGAGCGTATTCCACATGGTGGTCTGGGTGGTGGCGATCGGCTGCATCACCGGCATGGTCACCGAGTATTTCAAGACCAAGCAGATGCGCGGCGCGCGCGACGTGGAAGATCGAGACCTCATGGAGAAGCTCGATCGCCTGGAGAGGCTCGAAGAGCGCGTGCGTGTGCTGGAGGCCATCGTCACCGACAAGCGTTATGACCTGCGCCGGGAGATCGACGATCTCGACCGCGTGAGCTAGCTCCCTCCCCAATACCAAGATCCCCCCCGATCGCCGCGGCAGGCCTTCCCTAGAGGCCTAGCCGCGCGCCGGGGCGGCCGAAGTCACAGGCTTAGCCCAGCCGCTTTCAGTTCAGCTTCGATTAAGCCGCCTCTTGCCACACTGACTCCCGAGTATCGAACGATTCGACCAGCGGGAGAGCACAGTGAAACGCTTCCTAAGTACTGCGGTAGCCGCCTGGCTGGCCGCGTCCATCCCCGCCCTCGAGGCGGCGGCCTTCAGCGGCGACGTCGACATCGACGTGGTCAGCCCCGAGGGCTACGTCCATACGCTCTACCACGTGGAGGAGCCGCGCTACGCGAGCACCAACCGCCGCGGTGGTGGTGACGACGCCCTGCGCGCCTGGTTGGAAGCCAAGCCCGGTGAGCCCTACGCCTTGCGCGTGCGCAACCGTACGGGCCGACGCGTGGGCGTGGTGCTCGCGGTGGACGGTCGCAACATCATCAGCGGCAAGCGCTCTAACCTGTCGCGTCGTGAAGCGATGTACGTGCTGGAGCCCTACCAGAGCGCCGTCTACGAAGGCTGGCGCACGGGTCGCGATCGGGTGAACGAGTTCTACTTCACCCGCGAGCAGCACTCCTACGCGGCGGCCTTCGACGACTACTCGTCCATGGGCTTGATCAGCGCCGCCGTTTACCGTGACGCCACGCCGCGTTACCGGGACGGGCCTGACCTCTACGCCGACGGTAAGCGCGCACCGGGCGCGGGCAAGCAGAACGCCCAGCCGCAGGGTAAGGCCGGCACGGGCTTCGGCGATGAGCGCTACTCGCCCTCACGCCAGGTGGCCTTCGACGCGCAGCGCTCGCCGTCCGCCGTGATGCTGGTGCGCTACGAGTGGCGCGAGACCCTTTGCGAGATGGGCATCATGCGCTGCAGCCGCTACGGCAGGAGCGATCGCAACCGGCTCTGGGACCGTCGCTACGACACCACGCCCGGTGGCTTCGCCCCCTACCCGCCGAGCCGTCGCTACGACGACCAGCGCCATCGTTGGTGGCGCTGAGCCAAGCCCTCGACCGCACGCGGTTCGAGGGCACCCGAAGCAACCGATGGGGCCGTCCGTGGATAACGCCACGGATGGCCCTTTGCGTTTGTGCAGCAGTGGTCTGGCGCCGTGCCGGCCCACCCTTGCGCCCTGCCAGGGCATACGCGATATTGCGCCCTGACCGCCCACCGGCTGCAGCTGCGGCCCTAGCGCCCGAGAACGCCCTTGCAACTCGACTACCAGGATCGCCTCGACCGTCTGAGGTCGCACGCCGGCGATAGCGCCCTGCGCACGCCCACCATGGGCGTGGAGCGAGAGTGTCTGCGGGTGGATCCGGAGGGGCGCATCGCCAAGTCGGTGCACCCCGAGGCCCTCGGGGCCGCGCTCACCAATCCCTTCGTCACCACCGACTATTCGGAAGCGTTGCTGGAGCTGATCACGCCGCCCTGCCGTGGCGCCGGCCCCACCTTCGAGTTCCTGACGGACATCCACCAGTTCGTGGACGGCCACCTCGATGCGGGCGAGCAGCTATGGTCGAGCAGCATGCCCTGTGTGGTGAATGGCGATGCGGATGTGCCCATCGCCCACTACGGCACGTCCAACGTGGGGATGATGAAGCGCATCTACCGCGTGGGGCTTGGTTACCGCTACGGCCGCACGATGCAGGCGATTGCGGGCGTGCACTTCAACTACTCGCCGCCGCCGGCCGTGTGGAGCGCCTGGTTCGGCGAGGGGAACCTGAGCGAGCGCCAGCGCCAGATCTCGGCGTCCTTGTTCGGCATGGTGCGCAACCTCCGTCGCTACGGCTGGCTGATGCTCTATCTCTACGGCGCCTCGCCGGCGGTGTGCCGCACCTTCTTCGGTGCCCGGGCCGATGCGCTGAAGCGTCTGGGGCTCGAACGCCTCGACGAGTACACCGCGTTCCTGCCCTACGCCACCTCCCTGCGCATGAGCGATCTGGGCTACAGCAACAAGGCGCAGGCGAGCGTGCAGGTGTCGGCGAACTCCCTCGATGAGTACATCGACGGCCTCACCCACGCCATCACCACGCCCTGGCCGGCGTACGAGGAGATCGGCGTGCGGGTGGACGGCGAGTACCGCCAACTCAACGCCAACCTGCTGCAGATCGAAAACGAGTACTACAGCCTGGTGCGGCCCAAGCGCGTGGCGCAGTCAGGTGAGTCACCCATGCAGGCCCTGCGTCGGGGCGGGGTCGAGTATGTGGAACTTCGAGCCCTGGACGTCGATCCCTTCGCGCCGTCGGGCGTGAGCGAGGAGCAGCTCCTGGTGCTCGAAGCGTTCATGCTCTACTGCCTCACCGCGGACAGTCCGCCGATCACCGAGCAGGAAGCGAAGGGAATCGATAGCAACACGCGCCTCGTCGCGCGGCGGGGCCGCGAGCCGGGCCTGAAGCTGCACACGGCCGATGGCGGCGAGGTTCCGCTACGGGATGAGGCCTTGCGCCTGGTCGACGGCATGTTGGGCCTGTGTGAAGAGGTCTTCGCCGGCGCGGGGGCGGACGTGCGCCAAGCCTTGGGGCGTCAGCGTTGCGCGGTGATCGAGCCCTCGCTCACCCCCTCGGCGCGCCTGCTGGATGAGATGACCACGCGCCAGGAGAGCTTCATCGAGTCGGCCCTACGCCTCTCCGCCTGGCATCGCGAGGCCCTGCGCGGGCGCGGTGTGCTGGCGCCGGCCATGCTGGCCGTGCTCGAGCATGAGGTGCGTCGATCGCACAAGCGCCAGCGGGAGATCGAGGCGACGGACCAGCTCTCCTTCGAGCAGTACCTGCACAACTACTACCGCCAGACCCGTCGCCGCTGATCCGGCGGCCGCAACTTTCCGAACGCCGAAAAAGAAAAACCCCGCCGGAGCGGGGTTCAGTCATTCTTCTTATTGTCGTTCTTGTTGTTCTTGAAACTCTTTTTATTATTGCGAGCGGCGCGACATCTTCTTGTTGGTCTTCGTCGATCCGCTGACTGTCTCACCCGTTCTTCCATGGCGGCGCAGCCAACTCGACCTCTTCAGCTTCCTGCTGTACCAGTCGAGTCGCGCCTATCAATGCAGTAGCCGTGCCACATACGATAACTCGCTGATATAAATTGCTTTGTCAGATGATAGGGCGATCCTATCTCCGTCGGCGGTCAGGGCTTGTAAAGAATGCCGACGAGAGAATGCGGACTGCGCAGTCGGTCTCTCATAAGGTAAAACTTTCCCAAATATTCAGCGATTTGGAGGTGGCGGGGGGTGATGGTGAGGCCAGCTCGGCGGTTGCCCACAACCGACTGCAAGGGGCCACGCCACCGCGGTGCAACGGTCATACGTCATCGATGGCGTAAATAATCTCGACGTAAAGTTCTGCCGGCTGAGTTAAGTGCGTGGGTTTGCTGCCTTATCGCAGCGTTCGTAGCATGAGCCTCCCTCCGCCACGTGCATCCGGTGAGCCAGTGATGATCTCCTCAGGTAAGTCGTTCTTCTGTCTGTTCGCAGCCCTGCTAGCGCCCATGTCGTTCCTGCTGGTCGACGCCGCCGCCGTCGAGCGGCTGGAGGAGGGCAATCTGGTGACCGAGTCCATCCCGCCGATCCCGGCCGAGGTGGGCGAGCGTCTGCGCCAGTATCAGAACACGCGCTCTGCTGGACTGGTCGGCTGGGTGGCCCTGGGCGACAACGCCCATGGACTCATGATCCGCACCCGCTTCGGTGAGACCAGCCAGCTGCACGTGGTGGATCATGCCGGCGGCACGCGCCGGCAGATCACCTTCTTCGACGAACCCATCGCCGGCGCCAACTTGTCGCCGGATGGTCGGTCGGTGCTGCTGACCAAGGATATCGGCGGCAATGAGTTCTATCAGGTGTACTCGCTGGACCCGAGCAATGGCCGCAGCGTGCTCCTCACGGACGGCGAATCCCGCCACGGCGCCGTCGAGTTCAGCAGCGACGGCTCGCGCTACGCCTACTACACGACGGCCCGCAACGGCCGCGACTGGGACATCCACCTGGCCGACCTCGCCACCGGCGAGGACCAGCCCATCCTCCAGCGCGAGGGCACCTGGTATCCCTACGACTTCGACCCTGCGGACGAGAAGCTCCTCGTGGGCCAGTACGTCTCCATCACCGAGTCCCGCGCCCTCGCCATCGACCTCGCCACGGGCCTGACCACGCCCATCGCTGCGAGTGAGGAGGCGACCTCTATCGGCCAGGCCATGTGGACGGCAAACGGCCGCGTCCTCCTCACCTCGGATGCGGACAGCGAGGTGCGTCGCCTCCGCCTCTACGACCCGGTCACCGGCGGCGAGCGCGTGCTGAGCGACGACATCGCCTGGAACGTCACGGGCATGGCCCTCGATCCGAAGCGAGAGCGCCTGGCCTTCGTGGTCAACGAGGACGGCATCGATCGCCTCTACCTGCTCGACCTCGCCACCCTGATCCGACAGGCTATCACCCAAGTGCCGACGGGCACCGTCGACAACATGGTGTTCGATCCCTCCGGTGAGCGACTGGCGATGCAGATCAACACGGCTAAGTCGCCGAGCGACGTTTACGTGCTCGCGCTGGACTCCGGCCAGATCACCCAGTGGACCTTCAGTGAAGTCGGCGGCCTCGACCCCGAGGGCTTCGCGGCGCCGACGCTCGTGCGCTTCCCCACCTTCGACCAGGTGGGCGACGCCCCGCGCACCATCCCGGCCTTCTACTACCGCCCGCCGGGCGACGGCCCCTTCCCCGTGCTCATCTCTATTCACGGCGGGCCCGAGGGGCAGTACCGGCCGCGCTTCTCGTCGACCTTCCAGTACTTTGTGAATGAGTTAGGCATCGCGGTGATCGCGCCCAACGTGCGCGGCTCCTCGGGCTACGGCAAGACCTACGTGAAGCTCGACAACGGCTACCTGCGCGAAGACTCGGTCAAGGACATCGGCGCGCTCCTCGATTGGGTCGCCACCCAACCGGAGCTCGACAGCGCGCGCGTGGCCGTGCGCGGCGGCTCCTACGGCGGCTACATGAGCCTGGCGTCGATGATCCACTTCAACGACCGCCTGGCCTGCGGCGTCGACGTGGTGGGCATCAGTAACTTCGTGACCTTCCTCGAGAACACCAAGCCCTATCGCCAGGACCTGCGCCGCCCCGAGTACGGCGACGAGCGCGACCCCGCCATGCGCGCCTTCCTCGAGCGCATCTCACCGACGGCGCGGGCGGAGGAGATCACCCGGCCCATGTACATCGCCCAGGGCCTGAACGACCCCCGCGTGCCGGCGAGTGAGTCGGAGCAGATGCTGGAGCGCATCCGCTCGAACGGCCAGGAAGTGTGGTACTTCCTGGCCAAGGATGAGGGGCACGGCTTTAAGAAGAAGCGCAACCGCGACTTCTACCTGGCCTCCCAGGCGTACTTCCTGGAGCGCTGCCTACTCGGCGCCGACGAGGCGGATAAGGCTGCGCGCTAAGGGATGACTTAGTCGGCGACGTGCTTGCCGCCGGTCCAGTGGGTCTTGCCCTTGAGCAGGCGATCGCCGAGGGACTTCGGTCCGTCTTCGAGATCCGTCGCCATGCTGTCGTTCCAGCGGTTAAGGAATCCGTAAAGACAGATGGCGGCGAGCATCTCGACGATCTGGTCGTCGTCCCAGTGTTTGCGTAGGGGCTCCATCACGGATTCGTCCACGCCGTTCGGCACGGCGCCTGCGGCCATGGCGTAGTCGAGGGCCGCGCGTTCGGCCTCGGAGAAGAGCGGGCTCGTGCGGTACTCCCACACGGCGGCCACCTTCTCGTCGGGGATGCCCTTAAGGCCCGCGGCGATCAGCGAGTGCGCCTCACAGTACTGGCAGCCAGCGGCGTGGGAGGCCATGTGGGCGAGGAGGCGCTTGAAGCCCGGATCGACGGTTCCCGAAGGATCCATCACGGCGCGGGTCAGGTCGCCGAAGCCCTTCACGATGGCGGGGCGACGCTGCATCGTCAGCAGGCTGTTCGGCACGAAGCCGAGGATGGTCACGAAGTGGTCGAACTCGTCGGCCAGCTCCGGGGTGGTGTCGGCGGGGAGGGGCTTCATGTGTGCCATCGTCGTGCGGCTCCTGCTTGAGTGCGCTTTAGCGGGGCCGGGAGTGTAGCAGTCGGTCGGGACGGGCCCTAGGCGTCTTCGGCGTGGAGCCTCGCGTGGGCGCGCAGCAGGGCGATCACCGTCTTTGCGTCGCTGATCTCGCCGCGCAGGGCGCGCTCCACCGCATCGTCGAGGGCGAGCCAGTGGATCTCCATCACCTCGCCGGGCTCGGGATGGCGCTCGCCCTGGTCCAGATCGCGCGCAAGGTACAGGTGGATCTGCTCGGTGAAGATGCCCGGCGAGCTATAGATGGTGCCCAGGGATTGCCAGTGGCGGGCGCTGAGGCCGGTCTCCTCGGCGAGTTCGATGTGGGCCGTGCGGTCCGGGGCGCCGTGATCCAGCTTGCCGGCGGGAATCTCCCAGAGCCACGCGTCTGCCACGGGGCGGTAGTGGCGCAGGAGGCACACGCGCTGTTGTGCATCGACGGCGACCACGCCCGCGCCGCCCGGGTGCTGGACGATTTCGAAGGGGATGATCTGCCCGTCGGGCATCTGCACGTCTTCGAGGACCACGGAGATGATCCCGCCCTCGAAGGCGGTGCGGGGGCCGCGCCGCGGCGAGTCGCTCACCGTCCGCTGCTGCTGGCGGCGCCGTCCGACACGACCACTTCGAACAGGTGGTAATCGAGCACGTTGCCGGCGTCATCGAGCAGCTCGATGCGCCAGTCGCCGGCGCTCGCCGTGTTGAGGAGCATGCTCGAGTGCAGCGGGTACTCGTATTCGTTCGGCTCGGCGAGGGCGAAGGAGGCGACCTCGCGGCGCTCGTGACGCCAGCGGTGAGTGAGGCGGCGGCCGATCATGTTGCGCACTTCGGTGAAGTAGTAGATCTGGCGGGTCTCGTTGCCGAGCAGCTCGATCGTGTCGGGCAGCTCGGTTTCGGGCTCGCCGTTGACGACGTTGCTCGCCAGCATCTCGCGTGAGACGGCCATGAGCGCGGCTTCCAGGGCGAGCTGCTCGGCGGACGGCGGCGCGGCCGCGGCGGGCGTCTCCGTCGTGGCGGCGGAATTTTCTGCTGGCGGTGTCTCGGACTCGCTCGTATCGCCCGTGGGCGCGGGTGTTTGCGCACTGGCTACTGCCGGGGTGGTCGCCGACGCGGCCGGGCGACTGGCCACGGGCGGCGCCGGGGCGTGCTGGGTGGTGAGCGTGGCGTAGGCGAACATGCCGCCGATGGCGAGGGCCGCACCGGCCGCGCCGGTGGCGAGCGTACGCGTTGCGCGAATCGCCAGGGACGGCTGCTGGGTGGGAGTCGTTGGTGCCGCGGCGACCCGCTCGCGGCGCTCCCCGTCGTCGTCGCTGCCGCCGCGCAGGACGGCCTCCGTCAGGCCGCGGGCGATGAGGTCGTCTTCGGCCTGCTGCAGCTTGCGGGCGGAGAATAGGGCCTCCCGCGCGTCCGTGAGGCTCATCTCCGGGTAGGTGCCGAGCGTGCGTCGGCGCCGGTAGCCCTCCACCTCGTACACGAACAGCCAGGTTTTCAGCCCGTTCGGGAAGGTGCACACGTAGAAATCATCGCCGAGGCGCGTGTCGTAGCGATCGTCCCGGGGCACCAGGGACTCTACGTACTGCTCGGCGAATTCCTGTACGGAATGCTGTTCTTCTTCTTGAGACGCGCTACTCACGTGGCCTCACTCCGCGTTGAACGCTCGATTATGGAGCAGCGGAGGCGAAGACGGCACCTACCGGTTATCGGTTTTCACAGTGTCGCTGGCGTTGTCCGGCGGACAAGGCGCCAAGGGGCAAGGGCGAGCCCGGAGGGCACGGTTCCCATGATAACGGTCACAAGGGGGGTACACCGGGGCTTGAATCGCGCGGATGCGAGGTCGCCGCCGCTGCGGCTGGCCAGTGAGGGGCCGCAGGGGCACTAGCGGCCGCGGGACGCCAACTTGTCCGCGAGGCGGGTCGTCTCCGGCAGGCGGTAGCGCGTGCAGCAGGCGAGGGTGAGGGAGAGCGCGCGGGCGTGGCTCATGAGGTGGCCGGGCGAGACGTAGAGCGGGTTCACCCCGTCGCGCGTGCGCAGCACCGAACCGATCCGTTCGCCTTTGTGGCGCAGGGGCGTGTGGTCGCCCCGGGCGGGCCCCGGTTCGCCGTGTTCGCCCACCAGGCGCGACTTGGCCACACCGATCGCCGGGATGCCCGTGAGCAAGCCGAGGTGGCAGGCGAGGCCGAAGCGGCGCGGGTGGGCGAGGCCCTGGCCGTCACACAGGAGCACGTCGGGCGTGATGCGCAGGGCGCCGAGGGCCGCTAGCAACACGGGCGCTTCGCGAAAGGAGAGCAGGCCCGGCACGTAGGGGAAGCGCGTAGGGATCTCCACCACCGCTTCGTCCACGAGTTCGAGCGCGGGGAAGCTCAACACGACCAGCGCACCGCGCGTCACGCGACCCTTCTCCGGGAAGCCAACGTCGGTGCCGGCGACAAAGCGCGGCGTCTTGCGCGAGGCGCGCAGCACGATCTGTTCGCGCAGCTCGCCTTGCAGGGCGATGGCTTCGCGCGGCGTGATGTCCCACCGATGGCTGACGGCGGGGGAGGGCTCGCTCACCCGCCGGCCACCGCCCGCAGCATCAGCCCGCAGATCCACGCCGCGTAAGTGCCGAGGGCGTAACCGAGCACGGCCAGCAACACGCCCACCGGCGCCAGGGATGGGTGGAAGGCGGCCGCGATGATCGGCGCCGAGGCGGCCCCGCCCACGTTGGCCTGGCTGCCGACCGCCGCGAAGAACACGGGGGCGCGGATCAGCCGTGCCACCAGCAGCAGCAACCCGCCGTGGATGGCGATCCAGATCAGGCCCACCACGAAGAGCCCCGGGTTGGTCACCACCGAGCGCACGTCCATCTGCAGGCCGATCGTGGCGATGAGCACGTACAGCAGCAGCGACCCGGCCCGCGACGCACCCGCCCCTTCCAGTTGACGCGCCTTGGTGAAGGAAAGCACTAGGCCGCCGGTGGTGGCGACGACGACGATCCAGAAGAAGGTGCTGGTGAGGCTGAGGCGCGCCGTCCAGGGCGCGTGCTGCTCCAGCGTGGGCACGATCACGCCCGCCAGGAAGTGGCCAAGGCCCGTCATGCCGAAGCCCAGGGCCAGCATGAAGATGAGGTCGTGGAAGGTGGTGTGGCGCGCGTGCTTCTTCTCGAAGGCCGTGACGCGCTCTTTCAGATCTTCGATGGCCGAGGTGTCCGCGCCCGTGCGCGCGTCAATGGCGTTGGCGCGGGTGGCCGTGAACAGCAGGAGGGCCAGCCACAGGTTTGCGCACAGCACGTCGACGGCCACCATCGTGCCGAACACCTCGTTGCCGGCGTCGAACACCTCTTTCATGGCCGCCTGGTTGGCGCCGCCGCCGATCCAGCTGCCGGCGAGCGTCGACATGCCGCGCCACACCGCGTCCGGCCCGTCACCGCCCACTGTTTCCGGGCTCACGGTGCCGACGATCAGCAGCGCCACGGGGCCCCCGATCACAACGCCGACGGTGCCCGTGAGGAACATCACGATGGCCCGATAGCCGAGGCGCATGATGCCCTGGAAGTCGACGCTCAAGGTCATCAAGACCAGGCACGCGGGCAGCAGGTAGCGCGAGGCCACGTAGTAGAGGCGGGACTGCTCCGGGTCCACCACGTTGAAGGTGTTCAGCAGCGAGGGCACGAAGTAGCACAGGAGGATCACCGGCACGTAGCGGTAGAAGCGCTGCCAGAAGGGGTTCTCGCTCGCCGCCGTGTAGAAGATGCCGCCGAGGATGAGGCTCAGGAGGCCGAGGGTGACGGCGTCGTCGGTGATCAGAGGTGCTGCTTCCATGGTGCCCGTGGCTCTGCCTTAAGCGTTTGACGCCCCGGATGGTAGCAGGGCTGCGATCTCGCGCTACGGGGGTCGAGTGCGCGCTGGCGGTGCCACGGATACTATGGGGCGTTATCGGTGCCAGAACGCACCGTGCTCGTTGGATTGATCAGGACGATGTACGCATGGCCATTTCCGCCAACCCCTTCGCCGGTGAGCTGCTGGAGGTAGGGGCCCAGGGCTACGCGGCCCAGGCCGCCGAGGAACTGCTCGCGGCCCATCCCGACGTCAAGGCCACCTTCGCGCCGCGGGCCGAGATGCGTTGGCGCGACAACCTGCAGCTGC
Organism: Pseudomonadota bacterium; assembly: GCA_039815145.1. NCBI lineage: Bacteria > Pseudomonadati > Pseudomonadota > Pseudomonadota bacterium. The sequence goes on along the minus strand of JBCBZW010000013.1, from coordinate 51,398 downwards.
GCGTGCGCGAGCTGGCGGCGGCCGTGGCCACGGGGCAGGCCGATCTGTTCTTGAGTCGCGTCGTCTGGTCCTGGCAGTCCTTCGATGTACGTGGGGTGAACGCCAAGGCGGTTCGCGCCAGCCTGGTCGCCTTGCGGCACGTGCTGGAGGCGCGACTCCCGGACAACGCGCGCGCCGAACCCGTGGCCTTGCTCGAAGAGGCGTCGGTGCTGATGGAGGGCAGCGGCCCCGAGCAGCCCGAGAGCCACGTCGATCTGCACTCGCCCCTCGGTGCGCTCGCCATCGAGTACCTGCAGCGCGCGCTCGAGGGTGATGTGCGCGACGCCATCGCCGTGCTCACCAAGGCCGTCGCCGATGGCGTGGACCCCCGGGTGATCATCGGCGAGGTGCTGATGGCCGCCCAGATCGAAGCCGGCCGCCTGTGGCACCTCAACCAGCTCACCGTGGCCGAAGAGCACCTGATTACCAGCACCACCCAGCGCGCCATGAGCGTGGTGGCCGACCACGCCACCCCCGAGGTGTCCGCCAACGAGCGCTCCGTGCTCGCCGCCACCATCCCCGAGGATCACCACGACCTCGGCATGCGCGCGATCGCGCATCTTCTGGAGCTCGACGGCTGGCGGGTCTACTTCCTCGGCAAGGACGTGCCTGTGGACGACCTCGTCTCCGCCGCCAGCTACTTCTCCGTGGACGTAGTGATGCTCGCCGCGTCCATGAGCATCCAGCTGCGCACCCTGCGCGAGGCCGTTGGCGCCCTGCAGCAGCACGGCGGCGTGCGGGCCAAGGTGCTGGTGGGCGGCCACGCCTTCGCCGCCGCCCCCGGGGCCTGGAAGACCTGTGGCGCCGACGGTTTCGCCGGGTCCGCGCGCGAGGCCGTGAGCGCCGCGGCAGATCTCCTCGAGAAGCGCTAGACCTCAGGCGCCTGCGCCCCCATTCGGCCTGCGCGCCGCCCGCGCGCCCCGCCATGTTTCGGCCGCGGCGCGAGCGTGATCGTCGTCGCATTCCTGGCCCCTCCGGCACCTTTCCGGCAGGGCTGGGGCATCGGCTGTCGGTTTCAAGGGGTTGACAGTGAAAACCGCGGGCCTATCATCGCTGGCACTCACTCAGGCAGAGTGCTAACAGCTGGTTCGAGCCACCGCTCCGCCAGCCCCAAATTCCCAGAATGAAGGAGACGTTCACCATGAACCTTCGTCCCCTGCACGATCGCGTCATCGTGAAGCGGCAGCCCGAGGAAACCACCTCTGCGGGCGGCATCGTGATCCCCGACTCCGCCGCCGAGAAGCCCATCAAGGGCGAGGTGATCGCGGTCGGCAACGGCAAGCAGCTCGATAGCGGCGACGTGCGCGCGATCGACGTCAAGGTCGGCGACACGGTGCTGTTCGGCAAGTACTCCGGCACCGAGGTCAAGGTGGATGGCGAGGATTACCTCGTTATGCGCGAAGACGACATCATGGCTGTTTTCAGTTGATCACTGCGCCGTAAAACGCTTCTAGATCAGTTAGTTATTTCGGAGGAATGCAGTAATGGCTGCTAAGCAGATCATCTTCTCTGAGGAAGCTCGTCAGGAGATCCTCAAGGGCGTGAACATTCTCGCCAACGCCGTGCGCGAGACGCTCGGCCCCAAGGGTCGCAACGTGATCCTCGACAAGAGCTTCGGCGCTCCCACCGTGACCAAGGACGGCGTGTCCGTGGCCAAGGAGATCGAGCTCGAGGACAAGTTCCAGAACATGGGCGCACAGATGGTGAAGGAAGTCGCTTCCAAGACTTCTGACATCGCCGGTGACGGCACCACCACCGCCACCGTGCTGGCCCAGGCCATTCTGCGCGAAGGCCTGAAGTCGGTCACCGCCGGCATCAACCCCATGGACATCAAGCGCGGCATCGACGCTGGCGTCGCCGCTGCCACCGCAGCGCTGAAGGATCTGTCCGTGCCCTGCAGTGACCGCAAGGCCATCGCCCAGGTCGGCACCATCTCCGCCAACTCTGACAATGACATCGGCGACATCATCGCCGACGCCATGGAGAAGGTCGGTAAGGAAGGCGTGATCACCGTCGAGGAAGGCTCCGGTCTCGAGAACGAGCTGGACGTCGTCGAGGGTATGGAGTTCGATCGCGGCTACCTGAGCCCCTACTTCATCAACAACCAGCAGAACATGAGCGTTGAACTGGAGAACCCGTTCATCCTCGTGTACGACAAGAAGATCTCCAACGTGCGTGATCTCCTGCCGACGCTGGAAGGCGTGGCCAAGAGCGGCCGCAGCCTGCTGATCATCGCCGAAGACGTCGAGGGCGAAGCCCTGGCCACGCTGGTGGTGAACACCATGCGCGGCATCGTGAAGGTTGCTGCCGTGAAGGCACCGGGCTTCGGCGACCGTCGTAAGGCCATGCTGCAGGACATCGCCGTCCTGACCGGCGGCCAGGTGATCGCCGAAGAAGTTGGCCTCTCCCTGGAGAAGGTCACCTTGGACGACCTCGGTTCTGCCAAGAAGATCCAGATCACCAAGGAGAACACCACGGTGATCGACGGTGCCGGCGCCCACGCTGACATCGAAGCTCGCGTGACCCAGATCCGCCAGCAGATCGAAGAGACCAGCTCCGACTACGATCGCGAGAAGCTGCAGGAACGCGTGGCCAAGCTGGCCGGCGGTGTGGCCGTGATCAAGGTGGGCGCTGCCACTGAGATCGAGATGAAGGAAAAGAAGGCTCGCGTGGAAGATGCTCTGCACGCTACGCGCGCTGCTGTTGAGGAAGGCATCGTTCCTGGCGGTGGCGTGGCCCTGCTGCGTGTTCGCGAGCAGGTCGCTGGCGTGAGCGTGGCTAACGATGATCAGGGCGTGGGTGTTCGCATCCTGGCCCGTGCCATCGAGGAGCCGCTGCGTCAGATCGCTCGCAACGCGGGTGAAGAGCCTTCGATCGTGCTGAACAAGGTGGTTGAGGCGTCCGGCAACAACGGCTGGAATGCTGCGACCAACGAGTTCGGCGATATGCTCGAGTTCGGCATCCTGGATCCGACCAAGGTGACCCGTTCGGCTCTGCAGCACGCGGCATCCGTCTCCGGTCTGCTCCTCACCACTGAGGCGATGATCGCTGAGATTCCGAAGGATGATGCGCCTGCCATGCCTGGCGGCGGCATGCCCGACATGGGCGGCATGATGTAAGGATTGCTTGGCCTACCGTCGCTGAAAGGTGGCGAGGTTGAGTGCTAAGGCGGGGGCTCCGGGTTCGGGGCCCCCGCTTTTTTTGCTCCGTTAGCCTGAAATCGCGGAGCCGCGGCGGCACACGCTAACCGCAGGCGAGATTTCCGGGAAAGCCCTCATGGTCGAAGTCTGACGGAAGCGATTCGAAGGCCTGCTCGTAGTAGTACCGCCAGTGCTGCCATTGCCGTGCGTAGTGCTTAGGGTCGCCGAGCATGCTGCAAGGGGTGTGATGGATGAACCGACCCACCACCTCCGTACAGAACTCGGCGTACGCGCGGGTATGGAGTATGTGCGTATGCCAGATCGCATCCGCGCGTTCGGAGTACATGCCCCAGAGCCTGTCTGGGTCATAGTCTCGGCGCGGGTGATGAAAGCGTCCTTTGAAGAACAGAAATCTCCGGTACGCAAGGAGGTACTCCGCGAGCGAGTCCTCACTTTCGAACAGCCCTGTCTCCATCACTTTCGGGGTCAGGAACTCGAGGGGCCAGACCTCCAGCGCCTCGAGCAGACGTATGTCTCCTCGCCGCAGGCTCGACGAGAAGCGTGGACTCATCCCGAGGGGGAGCGGTTCGTTATCGAGCGAGGCGGACATGGCTTCCTTGCGCAGTTCTCGCTGGTGAGCGGCAAACTCCTTGGCGTCGTCCATCTCCCTGGAGAGTGCATCGACCCGCGCGTCCAGCGTCTTGCACTGAGCTACTGATTCCGCCAATTTTTTCTCGGCTTGCTCGGTCGCTGCGCGCTGTCGTCGCCACTTACCGGAGAAGACGAGGGCGAGAAATGCGTTGGTAACTACAAGCACGTTCACGAGTGCATCAAGGGTCACGGTGTTATCACCACTGGCAGAGGTTATCGATCACTGGCCCTACCAAAAGTCAAAGCCAGCAGCGACAGGCTCCGCCCACTCCACAGTCCCCACCTCATCCAGAGCTTTGCTGAAGAACTTCCGCTGCCCCTTACTACGAGCCCAATTCAGCAATCCCTCCAAAATCACCCGCGCCTGCGCATCCTTCCCCGCCTTGGACAACAACTTCGCCTTGATAAGCGGAATAATCTGAGTATCCGCATTCAGCCCCCGCGCCTGATCGATCGCCAGCAGCGCTCTATCCGACACCTCGATACCCGGCAACAGATGAGCATTGGCGTATCCGGTAAGCGCCGCCGCATCCCCCGGCGCCAGCTCCAACGCCTTCTCGTAATCCTTCAGCACCAACTGCACCTGCGCCCCATCCATGTCTTCACCGCCATCACCGCTCGGCCCACCCAGGCGCACAGCGGCTCGCGTGTAGTAGCTGCTCCCCGCCTGCGGCGCCAGGCGCACCAATGCCTCGGCGTACTCCATGGCTCGCTCTGGGCTTCGACGTGACAAGGCGACACCTGCCAGGTAGCGATGCATATCGTCTTCGCGAATCCCCGCCTTCAAGGCCTTCTTGAAGGCCTTCTCATAGCGAGGCTGTGAGCCCTTCATATTCCCGGACAGAAAACGCGCCTCGAGGGCTTGAAACGCACTTTCCTCAGGATCGAGCGTTCGACGAGTCAGTTCGATCTCCACCTTGGGCATGGTGAGTTGCACGTACTTGAGGCTGCCGCCGTTCCAGTAGTCCTTGAGTTGCTCGTTACACTCGATGCTCCCCCAGCCGAAGGCATCCTCGAAGGCGGCCATGGGATCGACCCCGGGCTTGTTCACAGCGGCGATGAACTCGTTGAGCTTGCCGCCGAGCTCCGGCTTCGAGCTGAACATGTGCGACATCAGCCAGCCTTGGGCGTACTGCATGGAGGTATTCGAGATGCTCATGCGGCTGCCCGCCAGGTACTGCCCGTTGGACTTGACGATCTCGGAGCAGGGGATCCACGGGTAGCCCTGCACGACGGCGGCTCGTGTCGGCAGATCCCCGAGCAACACGAGCCCCTCCTTCTCGCGGAACTGGATAGTGGAGACGTATTCGGCGAAGCCCTCGTCGTACCATACGGGGTAGCGGTAGTTGCTGAAGTGATGCAGCAGGTGATGGGTGTACTCGTGGAACAGGACCGCGCGGGCATCGACGCCACGGCGGGAGATGTCCTCGGCGGCGAGAAACATGCGCGCACCCAGCAGGGGGTTTTGGTAAAAGCCGAGCGTGCCGCCCGCCTGCATCTCCTTCTGGTACTCAGAGACGGTGGTGAACAGGTAGATCAGTAAGGGCGGGGTGGGGTCTTCCATGAGCTCTACACCGGCGAGGAAGGCCATCACAACGCGAAAGCGTTCCAGGTCGCGGATCAGCGTCTGAACGGTATCGAAGTCGGCGTCGCTGCGTACGGTGAAGTTGTCGTTCGAGACCTCTATCCAGGTGGCTCGCTTGGCGAGCGCTGGGGCGCTGGCGGTCGTGATAAGTAGGACGAGAGTAAGAATACGGGGAATCGAATAAAGAATGCGCATGCGTGTAGCTACCTGAACCCTACGCCTATCCAAGGCGTAATGTGCTGATCCGAGGCGTAAGTGGTAGCAGCCAGGTCATCTCATGTCCAGGCTTGGGCGGGCGCCACCGTTATGCTAAATAGTCCGTGCGCCCCGCAACGTCAGCTGGGTGCCTGTGTGCTCGGCCCACGCTCGCATTCCCGCATCTGTCGTGCATCGTGAGCCGAGGCCCGGTTCAGGGTTCCCACTCGGCGTGTCCATCCAGGCGCCGAGCGCCGAGCAGCCTCGGCGGAGAGCGGGTTGCGTTGGAAATCGTTAGTGCTTTCGAGCAGTCGCCGAAGTCGTCCTTTGGCTGGGATCCGCTGGCGCTGGTGCTCACGGTCTCAGATCTCTACTTCGTGCGCTCGATGATGTGGAACCCAAACTCGGTCTCAACCACCTTCCCGTGCACCTCCCCCACCTGCGTTGCCTTCACTGCCGCCTCAAAGGCCGCGACCATCTTGCCCTCTTCGAACTCGCCCAGCGCGCCTCCACGCGGACCGCTCGGCCCGTCGCTGTACTGACGAGCGAGAGACCCGAAGTTCGCCCCCTCGTCTAGCGCCTGCACAAGGATTTCGCTAGCCAGGCGCGCTGCATCCCCTTTGCTCCGCGTCGCCTTGCTACGGCTGGCACCTTCGTAGGCGATCAGGATGTGGTTGGCGCCGAGCGGCTGGGGCAGCGGCATGCGCATGATGAGGTGATACCCGAAGGGGGTCTCGATGGGGGAGCGGGTGAAGTCGCCTATCTCCAGTGACTCCACCGCAGCCTGGAACTGCGGCACCACCTGCCCCGAGCGGAAGCCGCCGAGGTAACCCCCACGCGGGCCGCTGGGGCCGTCGCTGTACTGCCGGGCCAGCTCGGCGAAGTTGCTACCGTCAGCAGCGATTTGCTGCGCGAGCTCTTCCGCCCGGGCGCGCGCCTCTTGGCGGGTGCGTAGCTGAGTGGCCTGGCTAGCATCCGCGTGACTGACGAGGATGTGGGCGGCGGCATACTCCGGCGCCCGGCTGCCACATGCGCTAAGCCACAGTGTGGCGATGATCAGAGGGATTAGTACGAGTCGTTGCATAGCCTTCCGCCTAGCCGAACACATCATTCGGAGAGTAGCAGCTGCAACAGCACGTCGTGCGCGCGGGGTTTGCAAAACCTAAGCCGGCCAATTGCTGATTGGGTGTACCCTTTGCCTGTGGCGTACGGGCGTCACCGAAATTGGACGGCGAGTTTGCGCAACGGGCTACGGCCCACAGCAGGACAGGAGGTCCGCCATGCATTCGACCGATGGGATGTCACGACAGGGTCGCCTCGCAGTGCAGCGTGGGCATGGTCGCCGATTGTTGGCGCGCCTCCTCAGCACGGTGCTCGCGGCGAGTCCGCTCCTAGGCGCCCAAGCCCAACCGTTCCCGGCGGTCATCGAGCTCTCCTCCCTGCTCCCCAACGCGGGCGGCGATGGCTCCGAAGGGTCCGTCGTGTCGGCCGCCGTCCAGGGTGGCGCCCAGAGCCTTGGGGCGTCGGTGGCCTGGGTGGGGGACGTCAACGATGACGGCTTCGACGACGCCCTCATCACCGCGCCGTCGTCGCGGGTCGATGGCCTGCCCGACGCGGGGCAGGTCTACCTGCTCTACGGCACCCCCGACGGCTTGCCAGCGCAGTTCAGCGTTTCCCTGCTGGATCCGGCGGCGGGCGGCGATGGCAGTCGCGGCATGATCATTCCCGGGCTATTGCGCGAGGGGCGCCTGGGCACGGCTGGCCGCATCGGCGATGTCAACGGCGACGGCATCGACGACCTCGCCCTCGGCATGACCGAACCTAACCCAAGCCCTGGTCTGACCTTCGTGATCTACGGGCGTAGCGACTTGCCAGCCGTATTCCCCCTGCGCAGCCTGCTCGTGGGCGACGGTAGCGATGGCGCCGTGTTGGTGGGCGCAGGCATGGCACCGCGTGCGGCCGCGGGTAGCACGGTTGGCGGTGACTGCGACGTCAACGGCGACGGCATCGACGATCTACTCATCGGTGACTTCGACATTGAACCGAGCGGAGTTGCTAACTCTGGTGCAGTGTTCGTGGTCTTTGGTGACGAGAATGGACTCGGCCGCTTTCTGCCCTTGGCCACCCTGTTACCCCAGAACGGTGGCGACGGAAGCCGCGGATTCGTGATCGTCGGGGGCGACGGCGACAGTCTCGGTTTCTGGGGCGGAGCGGCGGGCGATGTCAACGCGGACGGGATCTGCGATCTGCTCTACGGCCCCTACCTCGTGTTCGGCTCCCTGGCACCGTTCCCGCCGCTGCTGGACGCGGTGTCGCTGAACCCGGAAGTCGGCGGCGATGGCAGCGTCGGTGTGGTGTTGGAAGGCCGCATCCGTGCCGGCAGTCGTGCCGGCGACGTCAATCACGATGGCATCGAAGACCTCGTGCTCGGCGACGAACTTGCAGAGGTCGGCGGCCGCACGGAAGTCGGCCAGGCCTTCGTGCTGTACGGTCGCGACACGGGTTGGCCAGCGCGTGTAGATGTCTTGGACGTCACCCCCGAGCAAGGCGGAGATGGCACCATCGGCTTCGTGCTGCGCGGCGCGGCGCGCGCCAACGGTGAGCGCACGGGCGACGCCGTGAGCGCGGCGGGAGATGTCGACGGCGACGGCATCGACGATCTCATGATCGGCGCCAGCGACCTGGGCCCCTTCGGTCGCGCCGGTGGGGTCTATGTGGTGTTCGGTCGCGACGGCGGCCTTCCCGCCGAGTTCGACCTGGGCACCCTGCTGGTCTCCGGCGGGGGTGATGGGTCGCAGGGGGTTGTGCTGCAGGGCTTTCGGGGCGTCAGTGACACGGGTGCTACGCTGGCTGGCACCGGCGATTTCAACGGCGACGGTGTGCCTGATCTGCTCGTCGGTGCAGCAGCGGCGAATACGCAGGTGGGGCAGAACGCGGGTGAGGCCTACATCGTCTACGGGCGGCAAGCACCACCGCCGTAGCTCGCAGCAATGTCGCGCGCGCCCTATCGCCGCTCCTGAGCACCCTGCCTGCTCGTGCCAACTGGCAAGTCCCGCCATTGGTCGAACGCTCCCGCGGCGGGGTCCTCACCACGCAGATGGGCGATGACGTGCGGCACGCTGTCCTGGCCCCAGAACACCTCGTCACCCACGAGGTAGGACGGCACCCCGAACACTCTGTGGCCGATAGCCCAGGCTGTAGCGCCCTTCAGGCGCTGCTTGGTGTCCTCGTTGGTGGTCGCAGTGACGAGCGCTGCGCCGTCGAGGCCCGCCGCCGCCAGCAGATCTCGTACGTTGGCAGCATCCGTGATCGCCTCGCCCCGCTCCCACGCCGCATTGAAGATCGCGTCAATGGCTCGTACACGCTGATCAACGTTTTCGATAGCCGTGACTGCCCGCAGCGCTAGCAATGGGTTGAACGGGTGCGCCGGCGGCGGTTGAATCCGCCTTTTCTGCTCGTGGGCAAGGCGCACTACGTGCTTCCACGTGTAGATGCGCTTGGCGGGAATCTCGGCGGGCCCCTTGGTGGCATTGGCATCGAGCATGGCCGCGAATAGCACCGGGCGCGGCTCAAGCGTCACGCCCAGCGGCATGAGCTCCTGCTGCGCTCGGTGCCAGCCCAGGTATGCGTAGGGGGAGATGAAGTCGAAGACGAATACGACGCGAGCAGTCATTGCGTAGGCGCTCCGTAGGACCCGATCTCGCGAGCGTAGCACCGTACGCTACCGGTGGCACTCGTCGTCGAGTGCGGCCAGCTGCTCGAGTACTGCGACGAATCGCTTGAGTACCTTGGGGCGTGCATCGCCTGCGCAGGCAATCGCTCTAGCGACCTCGCTCGCTTGAGTTCTTCGCCGAACACGCCATTCGCAGTAACCCGTCAATGCACGGTGCGGGGCTCCGCCCGTACGTTACTTCGGTGGCCTGAAGCTGGTTTCGCGCCATGAATGTAATCAATAACTAATAAAAATATTCACCTCTTCGATGGATTCGGATCCGTCGGGGGCAATCACTCGCCCGCGGTACTCCGGATGTGTTGAGCCGAGATCACCGCGACGGTCTTCGCTCTCCAACTCAACCCAGGCGGCCCGGATGCCGCCCGACCGAACAGAGGATGTCTCCATGCACAAGCAACAACTACTAGCCACCACCGTGTGCGCCTGCGCCTTCGTCCTGGCCACCGTGGTCATCGCGGCCACGATCCCCCTGCCGACCAAGAAGCTATCCGGAGGGACCACTTCGGTGGCGAAGCTGGATCCGGCCGCCATCCCCACGTCGGGGCCCGACGCCGCGGGCAAGCTGTGCAACGACCTGCCCGGTGGGGCGGGCATGGACGATGTCACGATCACCATCGACAACGGCACGGCAGGCAACGTAGAGGTTGGCGGTAAGGCAGCTACAGGAACTGACTCCGGCGGCTGGCACGTACAGTTCGACAACAACGTCGATAGCGATGATTGTGTAGACCTCAAGATCACGAACATCCAGCCCGATGACTCGGGCAAGGACGTGGAGATCAAGGCCACCCCGTCGATCGAGTCCTCCGTTGACGGTGTGGTCATCGAGGTGAACCCATTCCCGCGCTTTGGCTTCGAGGCCAACGTCGATCTGATGCGCACCAGCATTACGGCCATGGACCACGGCGGCGGCCTGGCCTTCGTCCACAACGACGACGGGGAACAAGCTATCAACGGTCTGGAAGGCCAGGTCAGCTTCCCTGAGGGGGCCAACCGCTCTCTGCTCATGGTGGAATTGCAGACGCAGCGCGGCGAGAAGTTGCCGGCGGTGATCACCGTCACCGGCAATGGCTTCACCATCGACCGCATGACGCCCATCGCGCGTGGCGAGGGTCGCTTGATCGTGCTGTGGTTCGACAACGGCGCTGGAGATGCGAACGCGCGCCTGCAACTCTCCGCCACCTACGCGCGCTGAGGGTTGGAGGGGCTCGCCCGCCCGGGAGTTAGCGGGCGGGCCCTTCGAACGACCCCCTGACCCCTCCCGGCCTCCAATCGCGCAGGAATAGCCAAGTCGCACTGCGCAAGCACGCGACGACCCTGCACCCGCCGTGACCCGATCACTCGCTGGTGCGATCGACACGCTCTTCCTGGAGAACGACCATGAACCGCCCGACCATCGCCAAGGTGGCTGCGATCGCGGTGCTGTCCCTGGTGGCCCTTGCCGCCCAAGCGCACCACAACGATGAACTGCTCGACGTCCTGAGCACCAACACCTTCGACTACGACATCCGCTTCAGCAGCGACCCGGCCTGGAACTGCGGCGGCACCACCGACATCCCCACCGGGGATGATCCGCGGGGTGATTTCTTCCCGATCAATCAGGTGCTCAACGTCGCCAACGCCCTCGACGACATCGATGGCGTGGGCATGTTCGGCGCTCCCCTGGGTTACCACCCGGGCTACACGGACCTCGGCTTCCGAGCGCCCACGTTCGACGGTCGCGACGACGAGTTCTACATCTGGAACTGCAGCCCCGGCGGCCCCCATGACGATGCTGATTGTGACAATGGCAATGCCGAGAACATCCGCATCAACCTGCCCGCCATCACCTGGTGTGCCAAGCCCGAGAACGACGTGCGGCGGGTGGTGGGTCACGAGCTGTTCCACCACATCCAGTACGAGTACGCCGAGAATCGCATGGCCGACTATCTGCCGTGGGGCCGAACCCTGTGGGAAGGCACGGCGCGCATGATGGAAGACCAGGTCTACCCCGATCTCGACGCTTGGCAGAACTCTGACTTCATGGGGCATGCCCGCTCGGCGCTCGAGGATCCGAACCGCAACTTCTGGAACCTGTCCTACTGGGCCGCCCTCGGCTGGAAACACATGGCGGAGTCCTACGCGCCGACGCCGATGAACACCACGAACGCTGGCTCGGACTTTATCCTCGAACTCTGGAAGGAAGTCTCGCGGCGAGAAAAGCCCGACGTGCCGGGTGTGGTGCAAACCACCATCGCCACCTTCGGCTCCGATGACTCCCTCGAAGACTGGTTCCGAGACTACGTCATCACCAACCTGGTGAAGGATTACGACTACACCAACTACGGCAAGGCCTATCGCTACCTCGACGAGGAGGACAGCAACGGCACGGTGTTCGCCGCAGTCGGCACCATCGAATCTGCAGGCAACGTCATTCCCGTGCACAGCACCAACAACGGCGTCGACGCCTGGTCGTCGCGCTTCGCCAAGATCACCGTGCCGTCCCAGTGCCTGCCCAACGATGTGGTTGGCGTGGCTGTGCGTGAGAACGAGCTGGTGGACATCGCCGTGGTGCCGGTGCTCGCCGACGCCGAGGTGATGGACGTGATCGTACGCGGGGACGAGGACGCGACCGTGTCGTTCCTGCAGCAATCCGGCGCAGCGCGCATCGAGGAGATCGGTATCGCCTTCATCGGCGGCAACGAGACCGACTGGGTGGACTGGGACGTGGTCTGCGGCTCCGCAGGCCTGGCCGTACATCACCCGAACAACGTACAGCAGGAACTCGTAGGCCCGAACGATGCGCCCCGCGCCATGCAGGTGCGCCTCACCGTTTCCGGACCCGAGGAGCTGGGCGGCGCCCTGGTCCGCGGTCTGCGCGCGGAGGAATTCACGGTGTACGTGGGCACCAACCTGTGGTGGGAGGACGAAGCGACCATTCTCGGCGGCGCCTACATGGGCGATGAGTTCTGGCTCACGGTGCTTCCCCCGGAGAAGCCTGACGAGAACACCTACGACTTGCATGTGAATTTCGGCGCCCTCGCCTCCGTGGTGAAGGTGGATGCGGTGAGCTATCAGACGCGTAAGCTGGATCAGATGCTGGTGATCGACACCTCCGGCAGCATGACCAACGGCGATCCGAGCTCCAAGCTCGAGGCGGCCCAGAACGCCGCGTCGCTGATGGCGGACATCACCCGCGAAGATCTCGACTACATGGGCCTCGCGAGCTTCGCCGACGATGCCACCCTGCACGTCGACCTGGGCCAGGCGACAGACGGGCAGCGCGACAGCCTGCAACAAGCCATCAGCAACCTGGGCACGGGCGGCTACACCTCCGTCGGCGACGGCCTGGACATCGCCTGGCCGCAATTCGGTCTGAACGGCTCGGTGGAGGGCGAGGACTGGATCGTGTTGCTGAGCGACGGCGTGGAGACGGCACCGTCCTACTGGGATGACGTGCGAGCCCAGATCGAAGCCCTCGGCACCCGGGTCAACACGATCGCCCTGGGCGACGACGCGGACCAGGTACTGCTGCAGGAGATCGCGAACAGCACCGACGGCGTCTACTACAAGGTGGACGACGAGGACAGCACGGGCAGCAGCGCCCCGGCGCGCTTCGGTCCGATGCAGCAGGGTCAACAGCTCAACCCCTCACGCCTGGCCAACCGCCTTGCGAACACGTTCCTGATCTCGGCCGAGAAGATGCTCGACCACGAACGTTTCTGGCAGGCCAACCCGGTGGTGGATGGGCTCTACAGCGCGGTCTACCGCGTCGAGAGCGAGGGCGTGGAAGAGACTCGCTTCGTCTTCAACTGGGCGAGTGCGGATGACGAACTCGACGTGACCGTGCTGCGCCCCGACGGCAGCATCGTGAGCGACGGTCAGGCCGACGCGGAGATCCTGATCCGTGACACGCACGTGGTGGTCCACGTCGGCGCCATGGAACCGGGCCTGTGGCAGATGCAGGTGCAGTCGAACGGCAACCCGGTGGAACTGCTGGCGGTGCTCGCCGGCGCCGATCGTCGCAGCGCTCAACTCGACCTCGAGTTCGGCCCGAAGGTGGACGACCCGGCGGCGGCATTCTACGGCGCCGACTACCTGCGCGGTCTGCCGATGCCCCTGATCGTGAGCCTGTACGACCAACACGCCTTCATCACCCAGGCGGAGCTGACGGCCAGCGTGCGTCACCCCGACGGCACGGTGATCGAGCTCCCCCTCTACGATGAGGGCAGCAACGGCGACGGCGATGCCAACGACGGCGTATACGCCAACGCCTACCCCCGCACCACGGCCTACAGCCTGGCCGACGGGGCTGACCTGCCGGGCAGCGGCCTCGACGGTTCTTACCAGGTCACCGTGGAGGCGAGCGGTGTCGATAACCTCGGCGTGCCGTTCACCCGTTCGGTCACCCGATCCTTCCAGGTGTTCGAGGTGCCGGCCAACCCGGACTTCCCGCCGGCGGACACGGACGGCGACGGCATGCCGGATCGCTACGAGCACCTGCACGCCTGCCTCGACCCGATGGTGGCCGACGATGGCGAAGACGCCGACGGCAACGGCCTGCGCAACGGCATCGAATGGGAGGCGGGCCTCAACCCCTGCTACCTCGACAGCGATCGCGGCGGCGAGGTCGATACCTCGGAGCTCGACCGCGGAGCCAACCCCTTCGCCCGCGAGGACGACGCGATCCGCCAGCCCATCGACGTGGAGGTGATCAACTACCGTTACGAGCACATGCCCATGCCCGAAGGCATGCTGTTGCCCAACGCCAACCTGCTCCGCTACCAGGTGGCCGAGGCCTACCAGGAGGTGATCTTCCTGCGCAGCCTGAACGAAAACGGTCCCTTCAACGAAGTGGCGCGCGAACCGGCCCTCAATGGCCTGTGGCACGACCTCGGTCTCACCAACGGCCAGACCTACTACTACCGGGTGCAGCCCGTCGGGGCCAACGGTGTGCTGGGGATGCCGAGTCGCGTGGTCTCCGGTACGCCCAACGCGGACCCGATGCCACCCATCGGCAGCGTGCTGATCGAGGCCGGCGCCGATGTGGTGACGAGCGCGAACGTCACCCTGCGCCTCACGGCCAACAGCGACGTGACGCAGGTGCGCATCGGCAATCAGTTCGATCTGTCCGCCGAACCATGGCAGCCCTACAGCCAGGTGCTGCCCTGGGTGCTGGCGCCGGAAGACGGCTACGCCCAGGTCTACGTGGAGTACCAGGACGCCGCCGGTAACCGGTCGTCGTCGATCTACCAGGCCAGCACCCGCGTGGTGGCCGTCAACGAGGTCGCCTACGTGAACGGTTTGGTGACGCTCGAGGACGCAGGGCACCAGGCGGGCGTGATGGTGCAAGTGGCCGGACACTCTTCGGCCGCCCCCGCCTTCACGGGCAACGCAGGCAGCTTCTCGCTCAAGCTCGACCCCGGCACCTACGATCTCGACGTGAGCTATCCCGGCTACGAGTCACTCCACCTGGAGGAGGTAACGGTCGTGATCGGCGATGAAACCTGGTTGGGCGAGATTGAGCTGGCGGCCATCCCGGACGCCGACGGCGACGGGGTGCCCGATGTCCACGACAACTGCACGCTGGTGGCGAACCCGCATCAGCGCGACAGCAACGCGGACGGCTTCGGCAACTACTGCGATGCCGATCTGGACGACAATGGGCTGGTCGAGGCCGCCGACGGGCAGATCCTGCGTGACCGCTACGGCAGCGCCGATCCTGATGCGGATCTCAACGGGGACGGCGTCGTGGGGCGGAAGGACTGGCAGTTGTTCCAGGGCATGCTGGGCGGTGTGCCGGGGCCGGCTGGCGAGTTGTAGGGTTTAAGCGCGAGAACTGGGGCGTCGGCAATCGTCGGCGCCCTTCATATCGCTTCTGGGGCATCAAAAAGTTTCACCGATGCGGCGCAACGTCAGCTCCCATCTTGGGATTCCGAGAGGCCTAGAGCACGGGTTCTGGCAGGGTGGGAAAGACTGGCAGGGGCGGCGGCAACCGCCCCTACCCAGATTGGCGTGCAATCTGCTGTCAGTGTGTATAACGCGCGACACCCCCAAATGTCGCACTTGACATCGAAATTATCCCAGACGTAGTGTTCTAAGGGTTCGGTGCAATGGTGCTAACCCAAGAACCCGACCCAAGCTCTCGCGCGCAGGCGGCAACCTGATCGCGAGAGCGGATTGGCGTGTCGCAGTCTGCTGTCGTTTTCTGCTCCCCGCCTCCCTGGTCTCGGCCACGAACGTTCGGGTATATCCTGCTCGTTCTCTGTGCACTGTTGCGTCTATCTCACGCCGTAGCGAAAGCTGCGGTGAGCGTCGAGGGGCGGGCAGATGAGTGATAAACGCGAGCCTGAGGCCGAACCCGAGTCGACCCGGTCTAGTGCCGAGGTGCTGTGCGACCTCGCCGACCGGATAGCCAGTGGCGATGGTGGAGCCGAGAATCAATTCATTGCGATTGTCTATCGGCCTACTCTGCAACTAGCTCGTCGCTATGCTGGGGACAAAGATCTCTCGGCGGACGATCTCGCCCAAGAAGCGCTAATGCGGGTTCTACAGCGCCTGCGTACCGGGTCGCTCCACAAGGGCTCCAATCTGACTGCCTATGTTGCCGCGGTTGTAAGAAACGTCGCGATCAACCAGCACAGACGACATGCTTCAGCTCAGACATACAGCGATGTCGACGAACAGCTAGATCCTGGTCCCGGTCCTCAAACAACCACAGAGCTGATTGAGGAAGTGGAGCGGTGCCTATCAGCACTTCAAGAAGCGACGTCCCGAGATCGAGAGATTCTCAGGCGCCTTTACCTGCACGAGGAGGGAAAGCAGTCAATCTGCGCATCCTTAGGTGTGACCAGTCGCCAATTCGATCGATTGCTGTACCGGGCCAGGAGTAGGTTTCGGGCCATTTTTGATCGTGCTGTCGGCGAGCCTACACGATGAGTGCGCAGTCTCCGCTCTGGCTCATAGGTGACGTGCTCGTGGACACCGCAGCCATGACCTTGCGGCGACCGGGTGAGCCTGAGCGGCAAATTCCGCTGAAGCCCCTTAAGTTGCTTCAACTCTTGATCGAGTCACCGGGAGAGGTCGTACCATATACGGCGATCGACACTGCCGTTTGGAATCAATCAGCCATGCTAAACAACTCGGTCCACTCGCTGGTCCGTCAGCTACGCAGCTTGTTCCAATGTTCCCGCCAGGCTAGGTACATTCACAACGCTCGAGGCGTTGGTTATCGACTCTGTCAGCCTGTTTCAAGAGTAGAGCGGTCGCCGTTCGAGGAGAGAACAGGGGTTGGGGCGCGGGCAGCGCTGCCCTCGGTATCGGTAGGTCCCATCGAGTCACTATCCCAAAGTGACCAAGTCGTAGACTCACTCGGCAGTCTTCGCGCGCTACTGCTTCACGCGCTCTGGGGTCAGGGCAATTCTCCATTTAGGGTGATTGATAGCGACTCAGCAATAGACCCACAGTCTGACCTTATGATAACGGGAACTGCACTGCTCTCTGAAGAAGGTCTTAGGGTTCTATTCAAGCTTCGGACGCGCGTCGATGGTCACCTGATTGGCTGTTGCGACTTCGAGTTGCCTCTGGACACATGGAAGTCAGTCTTGCGTCAGCAAGAGCTAGCGCAGAAGGCCGCTACCGCGCTGGCTCGGTTTCTCAGTAAACCCCACTAGTGCACCTCGGGCTGCGGTAGCAGTGCGGGTCAGCATCCAACTGTAAGCTCCTCGTCAGACTCTTGTCAGAAAACTCCACTTCGAATGGAGACTCGGTTCAGTTGCCCGTAGTCCCCTGGAGACTGCATGTAGATATCCCATAGAAGATCATCAGCTCATCTCCGCAGCGGTTGGCGAAGATCGTATTCGCTTGATTCACCGCTGATGGAGGACGCGATGGAAGAGAGTTCTAGAGCTGATTACGCGGACGGAAAGGTCCTCGTCGCTGGGTGCGACTCCGCAGGTTCGAGTCGTGCGGGGGAACGAGGAGTATCACCGCATGATCCGTCGGCGACTGGCGGTCCATTCGAGGACGAGGGTGGGCTGTTGAGAGAGCTAATTCCTCGACTCAGAGGGTATCTCAAACGATTTGATTTGGATCCAATGGCCGAGGACGACGTGATGCAGGAGACGCTAGTCGTCACTATCACCAAGCGTCGTGCAGGTGAGATCTCGGGTCCGTGCGTTGCCTATGCGATCGCTGTCGCGAGGAACATGGTCTTCAAGATCTGGAGGAGGCGGGGAAGGGAGAGTCATCTTTCGACTTCGCAGCTAGACCAGCTGGAGTCGAATGCGAGGAGTGCGGAGGATACAGTCTTCCATGAGCAAGTGCATTGCCACCTAAAGTCGCGTATCAGTACTCTAAGAATGGAACGAGACCGACGCCTCCTCATTTCTCAGTTGTTGGATGCCGAGAAGAACGACGTCTGTGAGGAATTGGCACTATCCCCAGATCAATTCGACAAGACTAAGTATCGCGCTATTCGGAGGCTTAGGCTTGCCATGGGCGATCATCAATTGGGTTGAAGGGCTCAAGGGGGGCTCTCCGGTCAACGGTGGTTGACCGGAGAGCCGTTCAGCGATGCAGTGGCGCCCATTCGCGCCGACGACGTCCCTACTCCGGCCTATCCCTAGCGCTACGCACCCGATACGCGGGCGAACTCGACCCAATAGACCACTGCCGCCCGGTTGGATCGAACAGGACGTCCGGGTTGATCAGTCCGAGCACCCCAACGCCCGTCGTCGTATTCAGCGTGGCGAGATGCTCCGCCAACTCCTGCTCGCTGTAGCACCGCTTGCCCGTGGCACTCGGCAGGCAATGCGCACGCGAGACCAACCGGTTCTTGCGCGCGTGTAACGAGGGCACCATGACAGGCAGCTCCAACGCGGCCCCGCTATCGAGATGCCCTGGGATGAAGCGCCCCTGAGCCAGCGCCCGGTAGGCAGCCTCGTCGATAGCGCTGGACGGCTCAGCTGCGCCCCCAAGGAAGTCCGCCACCGCGCCATCACCCGCCACCCGCACGATCGGGCGCATCTGGTAGCCCCGCAGTCCGTCGCAGCCCGGGTCGATACCCTTGTGTATCTGGCACGCCTCACTGCGCAGCAGGCGCTCATACCAGGTCACCGAGTCGATGATCTCCTGGGGTGCCACGTAGGGCTCACCCAACTGCCCGCGGAGCATGCCGAAGTTGGGTGTCACAGTGCGTTCGCAGCGGCCCTTGCGGCACACGACGTGAACGCGCAGGGGCATCGCCACAGACATCGGTGCGCCCTCGATGCTCGCCGGCAGGAACTGCGCGGCGTTCAGCGCGCGCTGCACGGCAAGGGACGGGCTCCAGCTGTTCGGGAAGGTGTTGCCCTGCTCTGTGAAGCACTTGCTGGTCTCGATTCGGCCTTTGGTGTTCACCTCCACCTGGCAGAGCACGCTGGCCTCGCCGTCGCGGGCGTTGCGGATGTCGGGGGTGCCGATCAGCTTCGTCAGCGGTCGCCGGCCGGCATCGGGCATGGCGGGGTAGTAGCAAAGGCCCTCGATTTCGGTGCCGAAGGGGAAGTTGGGACAGGGGCTCGGTCCTGCCGGGGCCGATGGTGGCGCAGGTGCCCCCAGGGTGACGGCGACGGAAGCTTCCCGCGTCGGCTCGTCCATCGCGCTGGGCGGGAGCCGCATCCAGCTCACCAGTTGCTGCTGGTCCTCCAGCGCGACGGGGCCCGTGCGGTCGTAGCAGTCGACGTCGGGCATACGACCCCCGTCCAGGGGCTCCTCGACGCACACTTTAGTGAGGAGTCGTTTCACCGACTTGTGGTGCAACGCCAGCAGTACGCTGCGCGTGCCTAACGCCTTGCCGTCGAGGGTGGCGGGGACAAACTTCGTGCCGAGCAAGCCCCGTGCCGCTTGACCCACCACGTCGGACGGGCGCGCCTCCTGCGCCCGTGCCGCCATGCTGACCGAATCGACCTCGCCCCTCTCGTCCACTTCCACCACGAGGGTCATGCCGTAAGCGAGATCTCCGCGACAGGCCCGTTGCATGTCCTTGCCCTTGCAGGCGGGGGCGCGCAGGAGGCGATCCGCCCAGGTGCTGCCGTCGGGCAGGATCTCCTGGGGTGCGGTGTAGTGCTGGGCCTCGGCGTAGTCCGGATGCAGGCCGAAATTCGGCCGCAGACGCCAGTCGCACTCACCGGCCTCACACGTCGCGTCCAGGCGCAGGGTGGCGACCACGGCGCGATCGTCGCCCAGGAACTTGGCAGGTGTGAAGCGGGCGTGCGCCAGGCCTCGGTGCAGCGCGGCGATCAGCAGCGCGGCGTCGCTGCGCGTGTCGGGGTCGAAGCTCGCGCACTTGGCGGTGCCCGTGCGCCCCGAGGACTTGATCACGACCTGGCAGGCCACGCTGACGTTCGCACTGTAGCCAGGGGGGAGGTTGCGCTCGGTGAGGCGTAGGAGCGTGGCTCCATCATCCACGGGGCGGGCCGGGATGGCGGCATGGCCCACCGGCATGCCGTAAACCATCCCGCATAGCAGGAGCGTTAGGCAGCGCTGAATACTCATAAAATCATCACTCTCGGCTCTTCATCGTCAGCGCGGCGCCGACGATCTAGAGTGAGTATAGCGACTGCCGCGGTACGGTAGCTATTGAATGTGTTGTCGTGGCTACGCCGGGCTAACTTCCCACGCCGTGGCGTCGACGTTCACCAGGCGGCAGAGTCGCCCGAGCTCGGCCTCCAGCTTGTCGAACCGCGCGGAGGTCCACTTGACCCGTGGTTCTGGCCAGAAATTCAGCACGCGCAGCTCACCTGCCTTACGATCCGCCTTGGCTTCGAGCCGCCCTACGAAGCGATCTCCCTCCAGCAGCGGAAACACGTAGTAGCCCCATTGCCGCTTTGCCGCCGGGACGAAGATCTCGATCCGGTAGTCGAAGCCGAATAAGCGCTGTAGGCGAGCGCGATCCCGGATGACAGGGTCGAACGGGTTGAGGATGCGAAGTCGGCTGGTCGGCGCAGGTGCCTCAGCTATGCGTTGTTCGATGTCGGGTAAGGCAAGCGCCTTGTACGCCGAACCATCGGCACACCCGACACTCACCTCCACGAGCTCCGCTCGGTGAGCCTCCACCCACGCCTTCACCTCCGCGGAGGACACCGCATCCCAGAATCGTTGAACATCCCCGGGTGTGCCGAATCCAAGCCTCACCAGCGCTTCGCGGCAAAGCCAGTCGATTTGCTTCTCATCCGACCACGCCTCGCGAAGATGCTCAGACGGGATCACCCGCTCCGTCAGGTCGTAGAACTTCTTGAAGTTCACCCGGTGCGACGTCGAGAGCTCGCCGGCGTACCACATGTAGTCGAGGGCCAGCTTGTGCGGTGGTCGCGACCACATCTCCCTATCACCGCTCGCCTTGGTGTCAAAGGCCTCGGTGGAGAGCGGTCCTTCCGCCGCGATACGATCCCTTAGCGCACGCCGTCCCTTGGCATCGAGCATCGCGCGGTGCCACTCCCAGCCGCGCACCTTCGCTTCCATGCGCCGAAACTGCCGACTCCACGCGGGATAGAAGGCCATTGGTAACACCGACGCATCGTGGGTGAAGTGCTCGAAGATCAGTCGATCGCGGGCGAGGGCGCGATTCAGCATGGGCTCGCGGTAGTGTTGATTTCGACTCCACAGGATGTGGTGATGGGCCCGCGAGACGGCGCGGATGGAGTCGAGCTGCACGAATCCGAGGGAGGTGATCAGTGCGTCGAGGTCGAGCTTACCGGTGGGTGTGCGCGAGAGGCCCTGGGCGTCGAGCCACAGCCGCCGGGCATCGCGATTGGAGATGGTTAGCGCCATTCGGGGGAGCCTAGCATCCAGTCACCGAAAGCCGCTGCTAGTGCTCGGCCCTGTTAGGGGCTGGGCTTTACGCGCGCACCCCGAAGCGCTTCGCCGATCTTGCCCGCGCCTTCGCTGCCTCCACCTCACGATCGCGCGGGGGCTGAGAGGTCACCAGCGCCTCGAGCAGTTCCTTGGCCACCTCCGCCACGCCGTCGACTGCATGCTCGAAGGCCTGCGCGTTGGCTTGGGAGGGGCGGGTACTGCCACTGAGCTTGCGCACGAACTGCAGGGCCGCGGCGCGGATCTCCTCGTCCGTGGCGGGCGGCTCGAAGTTGAACAGGGTCTTGATGTTGCGGCACATCCCTAGGCTCCTTGGGCGGTAGCGCTGTCTGCAGGCTTCAGTCTCCCCCAGCACCGCCGGCCTGTCACGGGATCGCCACTTTCTTCGCGCTGCGATGTCAGGAATTCCTCGCTTCTTGCGTAGTAGGAGATCGAGGGCGTAACGGCGCCCCTAACTCACCACCGCACAGGAGAACAACATCATGGCCCTCTACCCCCGCGCCGCTGCGCCCATCCACCGTCGCCGTCAGGCCGCCGGCTTCACCCTCGTCGAATTGCTCGTCGTGATCGCCGTGGTCGGCGTGGTCGTCGGGCTCCTGCTACCGGCTGTGCAGGCAGCGCGCGAGGCGGCGGCGAGGAGTGACGCCACCACTACCTTGAGAACATTCGTCTGCCCGTCGGACAACTTCGCTCAAGCCTTTGGCCGTGGCCCTAAGGACCTGGCGGAGCTGGCCGAGTGGTGGCGCACCGACGGCGACGGGCTCTGCCCCCTCGACGAGGACGCCCTCGACGGCAGCGACGCCGGCTACTACTTCACCCTCGAGCCCCTGAGCGAGCGCCGCGCCTTCTTCGAAGGTCTCTTCGCCGAGGCGGGCTTGCCGTTCCCGGATCCTGCGCCCTTCGTGGCGATCGTGGCGGAGCCGGCCATCCCGGGCCCGGCTGTCGACACCTTGTTCCAGGTGGGCGAGGCGCTGGTGGAGGTGCAAACCCCCGGGGCACGCGAGCGCCAGGAGGAGGCCACGGCGAGACTGCTACGCGCCTTCGCCGTGGAAGCGGCGGCGGCGGTGCAGGGCACGGGCGTCGACATCGCGGACTTCATTCGCTCGGACGAGTTTCCGGAAACCCGCCAGCTGCTCGGCAACCTGGACCTCGACATCGACGGTCTGATCAGGGGCGACGAGCTCTTCAGCGAGCGCTGGATCGACGGCACCTCCGATGATTTCCTCGGCGGCCTCGGCAGCCGCATGCTGCAGGCGGCCCGTGGCGAGCTCGGCGTCGGTGCCGCCGGTGAGGACGTCAGCGGGTGGTTCCTGGTGGCGGACGATTTCGCCTCGGACGACTGGCGCGATGGGTTCACCTACCTCTCGATTGCCGATGCCGTCTCGGCCATGGGCGATACCGCGGGGGTGCAGAACGCCATCGCCGGTCAGGCGGCGGCCGCCGACCAGGCGCAGCAGGCGGGGGACACCGTGAGCGAGCTCCAGGCGGCCCAGCGGATCCAGCAGATCTCGATTCGAGTCAAAGACTTGTTCATCACCTCGATGGATGTCAACGGCATCGAGTTCCTCCTCGACACGGTGGCCACGGAGCAGTAGCGGCAGCCAGGGTGGGGTGCGTCACCGCGCCCCGCCCTGGCAACAGTCGGTTGTTCTACCCTCAGGAGATATATATGATGAAATGATGAAGTGTTGAAACGTTATGAAGGCGATCCGCTTGCCCACCTCCCCCTCATCTACCCTCCGCGCCCAGTCGGTCCTCGACCGTGCCGCGGGGATGCTCCGCGCGGGCGGTGACCCGGCGCGCCTGCGCATCCTGGAACTGCTCCTGAACGGGGAACACCAGGTGACGGAGATCGCGCAGCTGACCGAGGCCGAGATGTCCACCACTTCACAGCGCTTACGAGTCCTCCTGAAGGAGGAACTCGTCGCCCGCCGCCGCCAAGGCCGGGACATGTTCTACCGGCTGGCGGACTCCCATGTGGAGACCCTGGTTCGGAACGTTCTGGACCACGCGGACCCCGGCGGACACCCCTGATCGAGCAACGCCAGGAGAGACCACAGACCATGGCCCACGACATCCACGAGAACCATCCCCACAAGCACGGCCCCGACTGTGGCCACGTCGCCCTCCAGCACGGTGACCATGTGGGCTACCTCCACGACGGCCACCTTCACTGCGCCCACGAAGACCACTACGACGAGCACGTGATCGAGGTGTCCGATGCCAACCCCGACGGCTGCGCCGCTCACAGCTGCAAGGGCCATGACCCTGACCATGTGCACGGCCCCGGCTGCGGACACCCGGCGGTGCCCCACGGCGATCACGTCGACTACCTGGTGGACGGTCATCTGCACCACCCGCACGGCGATCACTGCGACGACCACGGGCCGGTGGAGCTGGTCTGACGGCAACGATGCTGCCTGACGAGGACATCCCAGGCAGCTAATGAAGGCGTTGCTAGTAGCGGCGATCAGCGCCAGTGCATCCCTATGAGATAGCGATCATCGGCGGCGGCATCGGCGGGCTGGCCTCGGCGATCGCGCTGGCGCGCCGCGGTGCCAAGGTGACGGTCTACGAGCGAGCCGAGTCGCCGGGCCCCGTCGGCGCCGGCTTTCTGCTCCAGCCGCCGGGGCAAGCCGTGCTCGGCAAACTCGGCGTGCTAGATGACGTGCTCACCCACGCCGTGCCCATCACCGGGCTGCAGTCGAAAACCACCGCCGGTTACGCGATCCTCGATCTGGACTACCGTGACCTGAGAGGGCCCCCGCGGCACGGGCTCGGCGTCCAGCGGAGTACGATCTACTCTGCCCTCTACCACGAGGCGCTGCGTTGCGACGACATCGAGTTCCGTTGGGGGCATACCGTCGATACGGTCGCCACCGATGAGGCTGCCGCGTCTGTGCGGGTGGGCGGCGACTCCGCGTCCTACGATCTTTGCGTGTTGAGCGCAGGAGCGAACAGCGACCTCAC
Organism: Pseudomonadota bacterium; assembly: GCA_039815145.1. Lineage (NCBI taxonomy): Bacteria > Pseudomonadati > Pseudomonadota > Pseudomonadota bacterium. Next base: position 27,256 of record JBCBZW010000013.1, on the reverse strand, counting down.
CGATCAGCTGTTCCATCGGCGAACAAACAAGGCCTACGCGTGGGGCTGTGTCTGGACGACCATCGATCTCCCGTCGGGCTTTGCCCCGGACCTTTTGCACCAACGCTGCCGTCGCGCGGATCGCATGATGGGCATCCTGCCCGTGCTGAAGGAGCACGGTGGCTATAAGGCGGCCCTGTACTGGAGTGTGAAGGTCGCCGACGTTCGCCGAGCAGATGTCGCGCAGTCCGCGCAGATCAAGCGAGCGCTGATTGACTTCTGGCCCGAGGCCGCGTCGTCGATCGAGCCCCTCGAGCAGGGCGATCTCATCTCGGCGACCTACCGCGACGTGTGGACGCCGAAGCCCTACGCCGGGCGCCTGGTCGCCATCGGCGATGCGTGTCACGCGACCAGTCCCCAGTTGGGGCAGGGCTGCACGATGGCGCTGTTGGATGCGTATCTGCTCGCGTGCGGTCTCGAGCAGGGCGCCGGTAACATCGATGCGGCCCTCGAGCGATGGTGGCGTCGCCGGCAGTGGCAGTTGCAGTACGTGCGGCAACTCAGCCGCTTTCTGACGCCGCTCTACCAGTCGGATCACGCCTCCTTCGGAGTATTCCGCAACGCGGTGGTGGCGCCGACGGGGCGACTGCCGGGGTTCTACTCGTTGCAGTTGAAGACGTTGGCGTCCGAGGTGTTCCTGCCGAGTATCGACTAGGCGCTATCGACGGAAGGGGAGCCCTGGTCTCACGGACTCCCCTCCAAAGCGAACACTGTGTTGGATCAGTGCCACGTCCCGAGCAAGGCCTAGTCCTTCCGGCACGCCTGCATTTGTAGATACGGCGCGCGCGCATCGGATGGCAAGGAGTGGTCGTCGTAGGCGTAGGTCTTGTGCTTCGCATAGCCGCCCCCACAGCACCCTCGGATGACGGCAGGCTTGTACTCGTCCGGCTCGAAGGCGCCACTGAAGGCGTGCGTATGTAGCCGCACTTCCTGATTCGCCAGGGCGTCACCGCCGAAGGTGGCGCCGGGTGATCCGCCGGCCGGCAGGCCCACCATGAGGCGTCCCGCCTGCGAGTCGTCGATCACACTCCAACCCGTCGGGCAGCTGCCCACTTCACCCACCGGGAAGAACCCGATCATGCCGCTCGGCAGGGGCGCAGGCGCTGGCGGTCCCGAGCGCAAGCACATCAGCAACTGCACGTAGGGGATGCTGGCGAGCGCGCCTTCGCTCAAGCCGTTGATGCCGACATCGGTCTTACGCGCCAGGGAGTTATTGCAACAGCCGGTGATAGCCGCGTAGCTGCGATCTTCGAGCGAAATCGTGCCTGTGAGGCGATGCTGGTGCTGCGGCACCTCGCCCGACGCCAAGGCCTGTCCACCCGCGGCGCCGAGGTTATTGCCCGCCGACGCCAGGGGCACGATGAAGCGACCGGACGCGGCCTCGAAGGCGGTCCAGCCCGTGGGGCATGAGGTGGCGTTGAAGAAGCTGGCCTGGAAGGGCAGCAGGGCATCGGCGTTGTTGCCGTCATCGGCACGTTCGCAGGCGATGAGTTGGACGAAGGGCAGATCGACGGACTCCGTCGCGGTGTTCCCCTTCAGGGTGTAGGTGCCTCGCTTGGCACCCCCGCTGGTGGAGCCCGCGGCCGCTGAGATCGACTTCGGCGGCAAGCGGATATCGATCTCGTAGTGATGCTCGTGGTGGCGCACTTCGTTCGCGGTCAGGGGATCGCCGACCTGCACACCCACCTCGTCACCCGCGGCACGCGCGACCAGCAGGCGCCCCTTTGCGTACTCAGCTTCCACCCAGCCCGTGGGGCACGTGGAGGTATCGAAGAACGCCACCGTGTGCGCAGGCACGTCGGCATTGGCGGTGGGCGCGGTGACGGCCGCGACGGTGACCGTGAGCAATGCGCCTAGCGTGATTGGTAGGAGGGAGACGGGAGCATTCCCGTTCAGTGGTAACCGTTTCATTAGACACCTTCCAAAGTTGATCGTCGGGGTGCGAGCCCCCGAGTGAGTGAGGATTCGAACGTCGCTGGAACATAGGAAGGTGACGGGAATGTCCGCAATAGGGCGGCAACCAGTCGGCGTGCCTGTTGCTTAAGGCTGTGCTAGCAAGTGCCTGAGTTGTAGGTGGTTTGCAAAAATGTTGTATCCGCATTCATTGCTGAATTCGGCGCTATCGGCTGAGTTCGGGCGCTTGAGAGAGCAATAGCGCGCGTCCCGTCGCTCGTCAGCCAGCAGGCCGCGGATGAGTGCGAATTGGTCAGGCGGTATCTTCTCGGGAGTGGGCGGTTCGACACGTACCTGAGCGTGACGCCCCGTAGACCTACTGCGCCGTCCACCCACCGTCGACGTTGAGCACGGCTCCGTTGATCGACGCCGCCTCGTCGGTGCATAGAAACGCCACCATCGCCGCCACCTGATCGATCGTGACGAAGCGCTTGGTGGGCTGCGCGGCCAGCATGACCTTCTCGACCACCTCGTCCTCGCGCATGCTGCGCGCCTGCGCCGTCGCGCGGATCTGGTTCTCCACCAGCGGTGTCTTCACGTAGCCGGGGGCGACGGCATTGACTGTCACGCCCTTGGTGGCCAACTCCAGGGCGACGGTTTTGGTCAGTCCTGCCACACCGTGCTTGGCTGCCACGTAGGCGGACTTGTAGGGCGAGGCGACGAGCGCGTGGGCGGAGGCGATGTTGACGATGCGGCCCCACCCCGCCGCCAGCAGATGGGGCGTGGCGCAGCGGATCGTGTGGAAGACGGCGGAGAGATTGAGGCCGATGATGGCGTCCCACTTCGCGGTCGGGAACTCCTCCACGGGGGAGACGAACTGCATGCCCGCGTTGTTCACCACGATGTCGAGGCGGCCGTGGGCCTGCACCGTGCGCGCGACGAGTTGCTCGATCTGCTGCGGGTCGAGCAGGTTGGCATCGTCGTAGCGTACGTCCGCCGAGGCGACGCTGCGCACGGCGTCGATCGCGGTATCGATCTGCGCGCGATCGCCGAGGCCGTTCAATACGACGCGGGCTCCGCCGCGGGCCAGGGTGGTCGCGATCCCCAAGCCGATACCACTGGTGGATCCGGTCACGATCGCTACCTTGCCCGAGAGGCTGTCCGTCGAGTCGTTCATCTCAATCCTCCCAATCGCGCGCAAGCGAGCGCGATGCGATGGTGAACAACACGGCGGCGATCAGGTAGAAGCCGGTGCCTGCCAGGATCGCGTAGCGCAGGGACTCATCGCCGAAGCGCACCTGCAGGGCGTCCGAGAGCCATCCGAGGACCGCCGTGCCCGCGCCGATGCCGATGAGGTTGTTTACGAACAGAAACACCGCGGCGGCGGTGGCGCGCATGTTCGCCGGCACCACGTGTTGGATCGCCGAGAGCACCGGCCCCAGCCAGGCGAGGCCGAGGGCGGTGGGTGGCAGCAGGGCGAGAAACGCGATCGCGAGGTTGGGCGCGAGTACGGCGCCCGCGTAGAACGGGATGGCGCCGATGAAGGCCGCCGCGGGGATCAGCACGTACACCGAGCGTCGCCCACCGGCGCCGAAGCGATCCGCCATGGCGCCGCCCAGCCAGGTGCCGATCAAGCCGCCCACCAGGAGAATCGCGCCGAAGAACAAGGATGCGTCGAGCAGCGTCAACCCGAAGCTGCGCACCAGGAACGATGGCAGCCAGAAGAAGATCCCGTAGCCCATCATCGATGAGGCGGAGGCGCCCAGAGACATCCACCAGAAACTCGGCTTGCGCGCCAGCGTGCGAAGGATCTCACCGAGGGGCGCGGGGCGATCGGGCTTACGCGCGTCGTAGGCGCCGCGCTCAGGTTCGCGCACCGTGAGGCGAAACAGGGGGGCGAGCACGATGCCGGCAGCGCCCACTACGAAGAACGCGAAGCGCCAGTGCACGCGCGTGGCGATGAACCCGCCGATGACGATGCCGAGGGCGCTGCCTATCGGAATCCCGAAGGAGTACACGGACAGGGCGCGGGCGCGCTGGTGGGGCGGGAAGTAGTCGCTTATCAGTGAGTACGCCGGGGCCACGCCGCCGGCCTCCCCAACGCCCACGCCCAAGCGGCCCAGAAACAACTGCCAGAAGTTCTGCGCCAGGCCGCAGACCGCGGTCATCGCGCTCCACACGGTGAGCGCCACGGTCATGATCCACGTGCGGCTCTTGCGATCGGCCAGCATGGCCACGGGGATGCCGAGGCCCGTGTAGAACAGGGCGAAGGCGAGGCCGCCCATCAGGCCGAGCTGGGTGTCGGAGAGGCACAGGTCGGCCTTGATGGGCACGGCGAGGATGCCGATGATCTGGCGATCGATGAAGTTGAGGGTGTAGACCACCACCAGGATGAACATCACGTAGGCCCGATAGCCCACGCGCTGCTCCTGCTTCATCGTGTCGCCAGCAGCGCTCATCGGAAGTTGTACTGCACCGTGCCGAGGATCTGGCGCGGGTTGCCGTAGAACGCGGTGACGTTGTTCTCGAGCCCCAGGTCCGGGAAGTTGTAGCCGGCCACGATGTACTCCTCATCGCTCAGGTTCTTGCCGTGCACCCCCAGGCGCCAGCGACCCTCATCGTCTTCCCACACGAGGCTTAGGTCCAGCAGGGTGAAGCCTTCCTGGTCGAGCAGCTCGTTGCGGAACTCGAACTGGCTGGCTTCGCTGCGAAAGGCCGCCTGGGCGATCGTGTAGAAGGTGCCGCGGGTGCCGAACACACTCAAGGGCCACTCGAGCGTAGCACCCACGTTAGCCGTCCACTCGGGGGTGTTCTGGAACACCGCCTCGTCTGAGACGTCCACGCCGGTGGCGTCGATGAACTCGTTGTACTGCGCGTCCAGCCAACCGACCGCCCAGTTGAAGGAGACGTTGTCGCTGGCGCGCAGCAGGCCCTCGAACTCGACCCCGAAGAGGTCCGCCGAGGCGGCGTTGGTGGTGACGCCGGTGAAGGTGTCCTGGATGCCGTCGTTGTCGGTGTCGAGGCCGATGGAGCCGGGGATCTGCACGTCCGAGTAGTCGGCGTGGAACACGGCCAGGCTCGTGACCAGGCGGTCACCGAATAGATTCGATTTCAGGCCCGCTTCATAAGAGGTGACCGTCTCCGGTAGGAAGCGCAGGAATTCGAACACCTCCGCGTCGCTCACCACGCCATCGCCGTCGAGGTCTGGCGCCGCCGTGGTCTGGCCGCGGGGGTCGAAGCTGCCGCCCTTGAAGCCCTCGCTGTAGGAGACGTAGAGGTGCTGGGTCTCGATCGGTCGCCAGCTGAGCGATGCGCGCGGGGAGAAGTCGGTGAAGGTCTCGCTGCCGTCGAAGTCGGAGGTGACGGCGATCTCCGTCGCCGTGCCGCCGAAGGTGGGCGAGATGCCGCCGATGAAGGTCCGGCGCAGCACGCGCGAGCTCCGCTCATCAGACGTGTAGCGGCCGCCCACGGAGAGGGCCACGGTGTCGCTCACGTCGTAGGTGAAGTCGGCGAAGAGGGACCAGGTGCTGGTGTCCACGTCGCCGAGGGTGTTGGCGTTCAGGCCCGGCAGGCCGATGAGGTCGCCCGTTGGCCCCAGCACCACATCGAACTCGTTGAAGGCGTTGGCGTCGAGGTAGTAGAAGCCGATCACGCCGTTGAAGCGCTCGGTCGAGATCAGCAGCTGCAGTTCTTCGGAGAGTTGATCGTTCTGATAGGTGACCGGCACGTCCAGGTCGTCCTGGGGCAGGGCGTCGAAGTCGATGGGCGAGAAGGTCTCATCGTCGCGGTAGGCGAGGATGTTCTTGAGGGTGAGAGCGTTGTTGATCACGTACTCGGCGGTGAGGGCGATGCCGTAGGCCTCCACCTCCTGCTCGGGCACGTTCAGCCCGGCGCGGGTGTCGAACACGTTGTCGAGGATCTCCGCCCCGGAGGCGGCGCCCACCACCAGGCGGTGGCCCGACTTGGGATTGGAGCGATCCTCCGTGTAGTCGCCGGCGAGGCGCAGGAAGAAGTTGTCGGTGACGTCCCACTCGAGGCTCACGCGGCCGCCGAGGATGTTCTTGTCGTACTGGTCGATGCCGAGGTTGAGGTTGGTGCCGAAGCCGTCGCGGGAGAAGCGCGCGATGGAGCCGCCGATGCGAAAGCCCTCGGCGATCGGGGTGGAGCCGGTCATCACCGCATCGATCTGTTTGAAGGAGCCGCCGGTGAGGCGCATGTTCATCTGCGGCGTGTCGTCGAGGCGACGGGTGACGTACTTGATCGCGCCGCCGATGGTGTTGCGTCCGTACAGCGTGCCTTGCGGGCCGCGCAGCACTTCCACGCGCTCCACGTCGTAGAGGTCCAGCACCGCGGCGTGGGGGCGATTGAAGTAGACGTCGTCGACGTAGAGCCCCACGCCCGCTTCGAAGCCCGCCACGGGATCCTGTTGGCCGACCCCGCGAATGAACGCGGTCAGCGTGGTGTTGGTGCCGCGCGAGACCTCCAGGGTGACGTTGGGGCTCTGCTTGGCGATGGAAATGATGTCCGCTTCGCCGAGGCGCGCGAGGGCCTCGCCGCTCACCACCGAGAGGGCGATGGGCACGTCCTGCACCGTCTCCTCGCGACGCCGCGCGGTGACGGTCACCTCTTCCACGGCCCCGGCGCTGCTGCTGTCCTGGGCCATGACCACCTCAGCGGGCCACAAGGCCACGCAGCTGGCGGCGCCCAAGGCGCACAGGGCTGTCGGCGCCGCGCCGAGCGGATTGCGGCGACTCCGCGAGATCCAATACTTCCAAGCGTTCATGACAACTCCTTGCGTGTCGTCTTCGTGCGTCATCCCCGCGGGGTGCACGGGCCGGCGTCCGCGCCGGCAACTGGGGTTAGCGGCTGCGGTCATCGACCGTGGCCATGAAGGCGAGCAACTCGCGGGTAAATTGCTCGGGCTCTTCCAAATGGGGGGCGTGTCCGGACTGGGCGAAGGCCTGCAGACGGGCATCGGGCAGCTGTGCGGCGACCCACTGGCTCGCCGCGGGCTCGTAGAGCAGGCTCTGTTCGCCGTAGGTCACGAGCGTTGGGCAGTCGATGCGCGCTAAGGCATCGCGTAGGTCCTGCTCGACCATGGACAGCCACAGCTGGGCCATCGACGCGGGGTCGTTCACCTTGCCCATCTCGATGAGCGCCTCGCAGGCGGCCTGGTGTTTGCTGTGGGTGCCGCGGGCGAAGACGCGCGGCACGAAGATGCGCATGAAGGCCGGCCAGTTCTCGCGCATGCGCCTGGCGACCTCGGCGTAGATGCTGCTGTCGCGGCCGTCGCGAAGGCCGAAGTGCCAGTCGGCGTGATTGAGCAGGCGCGGCACCATGTCGATGGAGCACAAGCCAGCCACGCGACCCTCGGCCTCGCCGTTCGCCAGGGCCCACGCGAGCAGGGCGCCCATGGACCAGCCGACCACCACGCTCTCGCGCAGATCGAGGGCGATGAGGAGCTGGCGCAGATCGTCGACGAGCGTGTCGAAGCCCTGGTCGGGGCTCAGGGGCGAGGAGGCGCCGTGGCCGCGCAGATCGGGCACCACCACGTGCCATCCCTCGCCGAGGGCCTGCGCGAGGGGGTCGAAGCAGGCGCCCGCGACGCCCCAACCGTGCAGCAGGAGCACGGATCGGCCCTGCCCGGCTTCGCGGTAACGCAGTTGTGCTCCATCATCCAGGGTGAGGCTTGGCACGGTAACTAACCCGTCAGCGCTGCGACCCTGCGTGTCCCCCCGACCCGCAACCCTTGTCCGCAGCACGATGGGCACGTAGGCTAGTGAAAGATGAATCAGGATTCAAGTTTAGAAAAAACACCAAAAACCAAACGGGGCCGGGAGACGCGCGACAAGCTGCTCGCGGCGGCTGAGATCGAGTTCGGAGAACGGGGCTTTCATGAGACGGCGATCAGCCACATCACCCAGCGCGCAGGCGTGGCGATGGGCACCTTCTACGTGTACTACGACAGCAAGGAGGAGATCTTCCGTGCGCTCGTGGCCCACATGTCCGCCCTCACGCGCCAGTGGATCGCCACCCAGGTGGCGGATGCCCCCGATCGCCTCGACGCCGAACGGCGAGGCATCGAGGCCTTCATCGCCTTCGTGCGCCAGCACGCCGCGCTCTACAAGATCGTGGCCGAGGCGCAGTTCGTGGCCGAGGACGCCTTCCGCGAGCACTACAACGGCTTCGCCCGCGCTTACCGCAAGAACTTGGAAGAGGCGGCGGACAAGGGCGAGATTCGCCAGGGCGACTACGAGGTGTGGTCGTGGGCGCTGATCGGCCTCAGCGTGTTCTTAGGCATGCGCTTCGCCGAATGGGATGGCGATCGCGACCCTGCCGAGCTGGCAGCGACCGTGGCCGACCTGATCGGCGGCGGCTTGCGTCCCGTGCCCGAGGAGTGATCGACGCCGGGCCCGCCTCCCCTGCGAGGGGCGCCCGGTGATCCTGCCTGACCTGTTGGCCCGGCGGGCTGCCCTGACGCCGGATGCCGTCGCCTTCCGCGATCCGCCGCGCGAGGAGGGCCTCACCTACGGGGCGTTCGATCGTCGGGTGGGCCAGGCGGCCAGGGTGCTCTGCGACCTCGGCCTCACGCCCGGCGAACGCCTCGCGCTGCTCTGCCGCAACCGGGTGGAGTTCTTCGAGCTGCTGTTCGCGTGCGCTCGTGCCGGCGTGGTGATGGTGCCCCTCAACTGGCGCATGCCCGCTGCGGAGCTAGCGCATCTCCTAGCCGACGCTACCCCGAGCGCTCTCGCCTTCGGGCGGGAAGACGCGACGACGGCGACCGCTCTCAGCGGTACCGTCTCCACCCTGATCGCGTTGGATCCGCCCATCGGCGAGTCGCCGACGGCCGTGCCCTACGTTGGCGCGCGCGTCGCCGCATCACCCCTCGAGGTGCACCGGCCCTGGCAGGAAGATGCGTGCTGGTACCTGATCTACACCTCGGGGACCACCGGCCGCCCCAAGGGCGTCATCTACACCTTCGGCATGGCGCTCGCGAACTACGTCAACATCCGCCAAGGCATGCAGATCAGCGCCGACGACGTCACCCTCAACTTCCTGCCGCTGTTCCACACGGCCGGCATCAACCTGGTGACCTTGCCGACGCTGTTCGAAGGCGGCTCGGTCGTGCTGATGCCCGGCTTCGATGTCGACCGTGTCGTTGCCCTGATCGAGGCCGGCTCTCTCGACACCGTGTTCGGCGTACCGGCCGTGTTCTCCCAGCTCAGCCAGCATCCGCGCTTCGACGACCTCGACCTCACCCGCGTGCGCGCCTGGGGTTGTGGCGGCGCGCCCTTGCCCACAAGCCTTCTCGAGCGATACCTCGCGCGCGGCGCCAAGGTGTGTAACGGCATGGGCATGACCGAGACGGGACCCACCGCGTTTCTCATGGACCCCGACCACGTGCACGAGAAGATCGGCGCCGTCGGCAAGCCTCAGTTGCTGGTGCAGGCGCGCATCATGGACGCGCAAGGCATGACGTGTGAGGACGGTGCCCACGGCGAGATCTGCTTCGCCGGTCCCGGCGTCACCCCCGGCTACTGGCGACAACCCGACGCCACCGCCGCAGCCTTCACGAACGATGGCTGGCTGCGCTCCGGCGACGTGGGCTACCGCGACGGCGACGGCTACTACTACGTGGTGGGCCGGCGCAAGGAGATGTTCATCTCCGGCGGCGAGAACGTCTACCCGGTGGAGATCGAGAACGTACTCGTCGGCCATCCGGCCGTCCTCGACGCCGCCGTGATTGGCGTGGAGGACGACACCTGGGGCGAGGTGGGCGTCGCGTTCCTGTGTGCCGTGCATGGCCGCGAGCTACCGGACGATCACCAGCTGCGGGACTACTGCCGCGAACACCTCGCCGCTTACAAGGTACCTAAGCGCTTCATTCATGTGACGGAGTTCCCGCGCACGGCGGCGGGCAAAATTCGCAAGCACCTCCTGAGCGTGTCGGACTGATGCTCATCGATATTCAGCAGAGCCGGCGGGTGCACACGTTCTCGCAGGACGACTTCGACGCCTTCGCACGCCTGAGCGGTGACCACAACGCGATCCACCTCAATGGGGAATTCGCCGCAGCTCATACCCCCTTTCGTGGCCCCGTCGCGCACGGCATGTTGCTCTACACGGTGTTCGAGGGAATGCTGACGCACCTCGCGCCAAACGCGCGCCTCGCCGTCAGCACGTTGATGTTCCCGGCACCCACCTACGCGGATGAGGCGATCGAATTCAGCCTCGCGCTGAGCGTCGCTGAGGGCAATCAGGCACGCCGCGCTCGCTTTCAGGCGATGCGTCGCGCCGACGGCATCATCACCTGCGAGGGCGACGCGCGCCTGGTGGAGGGGCACCGATGACGGCGCTGGCGCTGGGCCAGCAGGCCACGGTCACCCGCACCTTCGAGGCCGATGACCTTGCGAGCTACCGCCGCCTTGGCGGAGGCGACGCCCAACGAGAGACGGTACCGGAGCCCCTGATCGGCGCCCTCTTTTCGTACCTCCTGGGGGTGGAACTGCCCGGCCAGGGGACCATGTACCTGAAGCAGGACACCCACTACGAACGCTCCGCCGCTGTGGGGCGCGCAGTGACCGCCAAGGTTACGATCACCGCCCTGAGACCGGACAAGCATCTGGTCGACCTCGACACCGAGTGCCACGACGCACAGTCTGGCGAACGTATCTGCAGGGGACGCGCTCTGGTGCGTTACGACGCCCTGTGAGCGCCACGACCCAACCCTACTGCGGCACCTACACCAGCGAGGACGGTCTGGCTCTCTACTATCGTGATAATCGCCCCTCGGAGAGTGGGGCGCGGACGCCGATCCTGTGCCTGCCGGGGCTCACTCGAAACAGTCGTGACTTCGAGGAGCTCACGGGGCTGCTGTGCCCCGACTACCGCGTGATCGCAACGGATCTGCGCGGCCGAGGGAACTCCGCCTACGATGCCAGCCTGAGCAACTATCACCCCGCACAGTACGTGCAGGACACCTGGCGCCTACTCGCGGAGTTGGACGTGCCCCGGGTCACCGTCATCGGTACGTCGTTAGGTGGATTGATGGCGATGCTCATGGCTCAGGAGCGACCGGAGGCGGTGCAGGGTGTGGTGCTCAACGATGTGGGACCGAAGCTCGAACTCCCCGCCCTCATGCGTTTGATCTCCGCCGCCGGCAGCTTACCCGCCGTGCGCGACTGGCCTGGCGCCGTCGCTGCCCTGCGTCGCGCCAACGGCGCGGCCTACCCCACGTGGAGCGACGCGCAGTGGCAACGCTTTGCCGAGAAGATGTACGCCCCGGGGGCGGGTGGATCGCTCACGCCCCGCCTCGACCCGAACGTGGGTCGCGCCGCCATGCGTGGACTCTCCGGCCTGCGACAGGACCCGTGGATCGTTTTCGCCGCTCTCCAGGAGATCCCAACGCTGCTGGTGCGCGGTGCGACGTCCAGCATCCTGAGCGAACAGGGCGCCGCTGCCATGCGCAAGGCCAAGGCTGATCTGGCAATCGCCACCGTGGCCGATCGCGGCCACGCTCCTAATCTCGACGAACCGGAGGCTATCGATGCCATCAGGCAATTCCTGCGCACTCACGGCTAGGGCACTCGCGGCCATGGTGATATCACTGGTGTCTGCCTGTGGCGGCGACGGGCCGAAGGAACCCGTGTCGGAGACGGATACGACAGTAGTCGCTGACACCGTCGAGGTCACCTTGTCGGGCCTGTCCTCGGGCGGCTACATGGCCGTGCAAACGCACCTCGCGTTGGGCGAGCAGGTAGGGGGAGTGGCGGTCATCGCTGGCGGCCCGTACCACTGCGCCCAGGGCAGCATCGGCCGCGCCCTCGGGGCTTGCCTGACGGGCGAGGGCATCGATCTGCCCGCCTTGCACGCCTTCGCCGAGGAGGCAGCGGGCAGTGGCGAGATCGCCCCACTGAGTAGCCTTGCTGAGGACCGTGTCTGGCTGTTCCAAAGCCCGGCCGATGGCGTCGTGCAGCCCGCCGTCGGCCGCGCGCTCGAAGGCTTCTACGCACGCTACGTCGGGGAGTCCGGTGTGGCGATGGTGGACGATGTGCCGAGCGCCCACGGCTGGCCTACCTTGAGCACGGGGAACGCCTGCGACCAAATCGGCGGGGCCTACCTCAACGCCTGTGGCTACGATGGCGCCGGCGCGGCCCTCGCGCACTTGTACGGGCCGCTCGTCGCCCGCGCCGAGGACGCCGACGCGGCCGGCGCCTTGAGCGAGGTGGAGATCGCCGACTGGCTGCCGCCCGGTTCCTCGCTTGCCCCTGCTGCGTTCGCCTACGTGCCCGACGACTGCGCCGACGCCGCGGCGGGCTGTCGCCTGCACATCAGCTTTCACGGCTGCCAGCAGGGCGCCGATGCGATCGGCGAGCAATTCGCCGCGGGCGCCGGGCTGAACGAATGGGCTGGACCGAATCGTATCGTCGTGCTCTACCCGCAGGTGAGCCCGAGCCTTACGAATCCCCTAGGATGCTGGGATTGGTGGGGCTATACCGGTGGGGACTACGACGTGCGCGAGGGTAAGCAGGTCCTCGCTGTCGCGCGTCTCATCGAGGCCTACGCAAAGGGGCAGCTCCTGACATCCCTGGAGTAGCCGCAGGTCGTCGCTAGCTCGCAGCACGTCGCTTGAGAAATCGGCTCAGCGCTTCCGGAGTCACGCCCGCAAAGGCCGCCACTTGCTTTTGCATGGCCGTCCCGACCACCCGTCGGTAGTGGTCCTCGAGAAATCGATAGCGCTTCTCGAGGTCTAACTGGGTCTTGGCCACGATGACCTCCTTGTCGAAGCAGAGCGTTTCCATCGCTTTGATGCGCAGGTAGCGACCGAAGGCACCCCCGTCCAACATCTGGCGTCGGAACGCATCACCCGCAATCTCCACGCCGATCACCGGTGAGATGGCGACGAGATCATCGCTCGCGTACTGCTTCGACCACGTGCTGGTGAGGTTTCCGCACAACTGGCCGTCTTCGAAGAACCTGGCGATCGTGATGCTCCCATCGGCGTGGGACTGCATCGACGCGGTGACGCCGTCGACCACGAATAGCCAACTGCCGGCGATCTCCTCCATTCGATAGATGCACTCGCCGCGGGCGAACGTTACCTCGCGCAGGGCTGCCTGCAATGCGGTCCAGTCATGGCGCGGCATGGAGATGCCGTTGCGGGCGATATCCTGCGCCAGAGCATCCACGGGCTTCACTCTCGACTCCTTGCGACCGGGACGCGACGTTGCCGCTGGCGTGAGACGACCAAGCCAAGCGTATCCCACGGCGTCCAGAGGGGCACTTAACTCAGATCAAGCGGCCGTTCACCGCCACCCTGCACACTGCGCCGAGAGTGTGTGTACGAGGATGACATTGCCATGGAGATACTCTCGACGCTGCGTGCGGCATGGCCCGTGCTCCGCCGCGCAATCCGCAGCGGGCAGCTATTGCGGCCCCAGTGCGAACTCGTGCAGCCAGATGACGACATCGCCGTCTCCTACGATGTCGAGATCCCGATGCCGGAGGGGTTCGTGCTCACGGCCAACGTGTTTCACTCGCGAAGCCGGCGCGCGGCTGCGGCTGCGGACCCGGTGGTCATGTGCGCGCATCCTTACGACAACCACCTGATCCCAGCCTTGGGCAATACGCCCCTAGGTGGACCACCTCAGCAGTATCGCCTGCTGCCCCAGGCGGGGGGCAAGCCACGCTTCTCGACGCTCGCGAGCTGGGAATCGCCAGACCCCAACTTCTGGGTCCCGGCGGGCTACACCCTCGTGAACCTCAACCTGCCGGGTTTCGCCAACAGCCAAGGCCCTGCCTCGGTCATCTCCGCCCATCAGGGTGAATGCTACCGGCAGGCGATCGACTACGTCGGGGCGCAGCCGTGGTGCAATGGCAACGTGGGGCTGTGCGGTGTGAGCTTTCTCTGCATCAGCCAATACCTCGCGGCGGCGACCCCTGACGGAGAAGCCGCGCCTGAGGCGCTCAAGTGCATGATCCCTTGGGAGGGCGTGTCTGACCTGTATCAGGATTTGGTGTGTCGCGGGGGCGTGGCAGATGTTGGCTTTCTCGATTTCTGGTGGAACACGGAGGTGAAGGAGTCGCTCAACGTATCCCTCGATCAGTACCTGTCGGTAGAGGAAGCGATACCGCTCGACGCGCTGGCGCGCCATCCCCTGTACGACGACTACTGGAAAGCCAAGGCGCCGCCGCTTGAGAACATCCGCGTGCCGATGCTGTTGTGCGCGTCCTTCTCCGACCATGAGCTACACACGATGGGGTCGTTTCGGGCCTTCGAGCAGGCAAGCTCACCCCAGAAGTGGCTGTACACCCACCGGGGCGGGAAATGGACCGAGTTCTACCGGCCCGAGTCGCTGCGCTTGCAGCGAGAGTTCATGGATCACTTCCTGAAGGGTGAGGCGAACGGGTTCGATGCGCGTCCTCAGGTGCGGCTGGAAGTTCGCTCCAGTCGTGAGGAGATCCATGAGGTGCGCTGGGAACACGCCTGGCCCCTACCGAACACGGCCTATGACACGCTGTACCTCGATGCGCGCGACACACTATCGACGCAAGCGCCCGTCGAAGGAACTGAAGTTACCTACGAGGGAAGGGCAGGGCACACCTACTTCGAGTACACCTTCGAGGAGGACACGGAGATCACGGGTTACGCCAAGCTCAAGGTGTGGGTGGAGGCGCGAGCGTCAGCGCGAGACCCGATGACGCCAGAAGATGTGGCGCTGTGCTGCTTTCTCGATAAGCGGGACCGCGCGGGACGATCCGTACGCTTCTACGGGGCGGTCGGGCAGGAGCAGGACATGATCACCCGGGGCTACGGGCGGGCGGTACGACGCGAACTGAACGACGCCGCCTCGCGACCATTTCATCCCGTGCCCCTAGGCGCGAGAGAGCAACCGCTGCAATCGGGCGATGTGGTGCCGGTGGAGATCGCATTTTGTCCGAGCAGCACCTTCTTCCGCCGGGGTGAGCGCCTGCGGTTGATCATCTCCGCGATCGATGTCGTCCACGCGCCGATATTCAGCAAGGACACGAGCGCGAATCGCGGCCTACACGTGCTGCACGTTGGTGGGGACTGTGACTCGCACCTATTGCTTCCGAGGATTGCCCGGAGCGCCACGGGGTAAGGCTATGGGGTGCGCGCTGGCTGGATTGGCAGCCGTAGGGTAAACGTGGTGTTCTGCCTCAGCTCCGCCTGGAGCGAGATCTCACCACCGGACTGCTCCACAAAGCCCCTCACCATCGATAGGCCCAGTCCAGGTTTGACCGCCGACTGGGGAGTGCTGAAAAAGGGCTCGAAGATACGTTCCGCAATCTCCGGCGCGACGCCCGTGCCGTCGTCATTTACCTCGATCACGATCGAGGGCTCCGGCGAATCGCTCTGGCGGACTCGCACCGTCACCACCCGTGCTTGCGCGTCGACAGCGTTGTGCAGCAGCTCCGTCAAGGCGGTGAGCAGTTGGCCCCGGTCGACGGTCACCAAGGGAAGCTCAGGCGACAGCTCGACGCTCAGCTTTACCTCCTGCTGATACGTGTTGCGGTGGTGCGCTTGGAGATCTGCGATGACGTCTGCGAGTTGGCACGGCACGGGGCGTAGAGGGAGTTGCCGCGTGTACGCCAGCAGCCGCGACACGTCTTCGCTCGCATTCTTCGCGGCCTCCATCGCCAGGGTCAGCGCCCTCTCGGTCTCTGTGCCCGAGGTACGCGAGCGGACCAGATCGATACCGCCCACGATGGTGGCCAAGTGGTTGTTGAACTCGTGCGCAACGCCGCCTGCCACGCGCCCCATCGCTTCGAGCCGTTGCGCGGCTTCTCCTCGCCTCGCGTCGCGGTCGATCGTGGCCAGGGTGGAGAAGGTCTCGTGCATCGTCACCGCATGGTAGAACTGCAAGCCCATGACGGTGAGCGCAAGTCCGACATCCGTAGCCGCTCGCTCTCCAGCCAACAGGGTGATCCAGAACAGGCTGAAGGAGAGCTGTATCCCCACCACGTAGATCAGTCCGAGGGAGGGCACCCGCAGGCGGTGGGTGAGGCTGTAGATAAACGCGGCGGCGAGCATGAGCACGGCGATCAGCTGATACTCGTGCTGGGACGATAACCAGAAGTAGAAGACCAGCCAGAAGAAGGGGAGTGCATCGAGCACGTAGGCGAAGAACACCACCACGAAGCGGCGCGGTGTCGGGGACTTCTGGAAGCGGGCAATGCAGACGCCCGCGATGATGGTGGTGGTGACCCGTGCGAAGAACCAGTAGATGAAGGTCCGTTCGCCGAAGGTCACGCTCAGACTGACGACCGCCAGCGCAAAGATGCCCATGCGCAGCAGGGCATCGAATCTGCTGCGCTGGGCGACCAGCATGAGGTTGTCGCGCTCTGATGCAAAGCGCCGTTGAACGAATCGCTTCAAGCTGGTGCTGATGCCTTGGTGACTGACCCGATGCGCCCATAGTAGGGGGGCGACTGCTACCTTCGCTACTCTCCAGCGGTGGACGCCGTGGCCTCGTCCGCTCCACCGACATTCGCCTCGCCGTTGAGTAGGAAGCTCCTGCGGGTGAGGCCGGTAGGCCAAGCTAGAACATCGGTGATCGCGCAGGATGGCTGTTAAGCTTGCCAGTGCGCCGCGCTATGGCGACGAGCGACAGGAGTTGTTCGGCGTTCGGGCTCCGATTGGATCAGTCTGAAAGAAAACATAATCTTCTTGGGCGGCGCCACGCCGTAGTGGCCGACCGCTATCGATGTTCATTCGAAAAAGTCACATGCGAAGCCTGCTAAGCATCCTGATCGTCGTTGCGCCGATCGCGCTCTGCGCGGCGCCGAAGGCAGACGACCTCGATCGAGAGCCCCTGCCTCTCGAGGCCTATGCCCATTGGAGCCCGCTGCGTACGTTGGTCGTCTCCCCGAGCGGCACCCACCTCGCCACCAAGCGCTGGGTGGAAGGGGTGCGCACCGTGGTCGTGCAGCCCCTCGACGATCCATCCGCAGCCGTGGTGATGCCGCGGCCGAGGGCGGCCGAACAGCTGATCGACTTCACCTGGGCCAACGATGATCGCCTTCTGATCACCTACCGCGTACGTCTGCAGAAGGTCATCTACTACCATCAATACAGCTTCGCCCGCGACGGTCAGGATCGCATTCGCATCGCCCCCTTCTGCGAGCACAAGAGACCGTTGGAGACCTTGGCCTGTCATCGAAACGAGGGGGCGGGAGAGTTGCTGGATCTACTGCCCGACGATCCCGCGCACGTGCTCATCTCGGGGTTCATGAACACGGCCGAGGCGCACGTGTGGAAGACTAACGTCTACACGGGCGAATCGACCATGGTGCAGGACAAGCTCCGCGGCATCACCACCTGGCGGGTGGACCAGGAGCACCAGGTGCGGCTGGGCTACGGCACCACGCTCGATTCCGATGGCGAGATGAACACCAAGGCTCGCCATCTCGACGATGCCGATGCCTGGGTCGACCGCAGCCAGGCCCGGTGGGTGCGCGAGCGATGGTGGCCGATCGCCTTGGACGACCCACCCCAAACCGCTTTCGGAGCGGTATGGCCCCGGCCAGAGGACACGTGGAGCATCCTGCGCTTCGATCTGCAGGACGGACAGTCTGTGGAGACGGTGGCTTCCTCTCCACGTCAGGATCTGGCCGGCATTCTGGTCGACAACCGCTTGGTCGGCTACGGCGCTGCCGGCGAGTGGGGAGTACGCCAGGCATTCATCGATCCGCAATGGGCCACGCTGCAACGGAAGGCGCTCGACGCGTTCCCCGGTAAGGCGGTGGCGATCGATCCCGTCAGTGCGAACCACCGCTTCGTGCACATGCGCCTGGATGCGCGCACGGAGAGTTCGGTCCATCTGCTGTGGGACCGACCCACTGGGCAGGCCGTGATGCTCGGGCGTGAGCATCCCAGCGTGGCAGCTCAGCGGGTCTTACCCTCGCGCGTGTTGGAAGCGACGGAGGGGCTCGAGGTGATCTACACCGCGCCTCCCGGCCGTCCCAGCGATCCGCCTCCGCCAGCCGTCATCATCCCGAGAGGAGGCCCTGGCGCCTTGGCCAGCGACGGCTTCGACTATCTCGTACAGGCCATCGCCAGCCGCGGCTACGCCGTGTTGGAGGTGAACCTGCGCGGCCCGAGCTTCGCCGGACGCCGCTTCATCGATACCGTGGCCGGCTCGTGGCGTCGCACGATGCACGACGACCTCACCGACGCGCTGCGTTACGCCATCGACCAAGGCCTGGTCGATCGGGCCCGCACCTGTGCCGTAGGGGTCGGCGCCGCGGCCTACGTCGCTTTGATGGATGCGATCGAGCAGCCTGACCGGTACGCGTGCTTGGCCACCATCAACGGCATCGCAGACCTCGCCATCGAACGCCAGGAGGAGAGCTACGACCTGGCGACCCAGCGTTACATCGAGTCGCGCATGGGCTTCAAGGCCGCGGAGCTCTCGGTCATGTCGCCGCGCAATCGCGCCGAGGAGCTTGTGCCGCCCCTGTTGCTCGTGCACGCAGAGGATGATCGCATCATCGATGTGGAACATGCGCGTCACATGCGTAAGGCGCTGCGCAAGCGTGGTGACGTGACGGTCTTGGAGCTGGCGCGAGGCGGGCACACCGTCGAGAGCACGCCGGACCGCTTGGCGTTACTTCAGTCGCTCGAGAGCTTCTTAGGCGAGCACCTGGGGACTGCGGCGCGCTAGCCCGGACCCGGGCGGGCTCAGCGCAATCGGGCGGGACCGCGCAAGACGATCCCGCCCGACCAGGCGGGTGCTAGTCGCGCACCACCTGGTAGATCGAGGTGGTACCGCTCACCTCGTTGCCCACCACCAGCAGCGGTAGGCCGTTCGGGGAGTTCGGGCCGCTGATGAACACGATGCCCTCAGGGCCGAGATCCCCCACCTCGCCGGCTTCCGCGTCGGCAGCCGGATCGAAGTTGCGGTCGTTGAAGTAGCTCAGGAACTCCGGCTCGCGGGGGCGAGATACGTCGAAGATCATGATGCCGCCGACGCGCTCGAGGGTGACGAAGACGGTGGTGGCGAAGGCGTTGGTGCCGACGGCCACGCCTTCCGGCTCGGGGCCCTTGGCGTCGCTGCGCGAGTCGAAGGAGTCGTTCTCATCGTTGGTGCTGTTGAAGCCGCTGCAGAGCTCTAGCTCGCCGTCGCAGAACAGCGTCTGTTCGGCGGTGACGTCCTCCATGACACTGCCCGTGTCCGAGAGCAGGGTGCCGCCAGCGGTCCAAACGCTGATTGAGCGGGCGCCGAAGGAGTACAGCTCGTCGTAGTCGCCGTCGCCGTCGGTATCGCCCTCGGTGGTCACGGCCAGCAGGCGGCCGAGTGCCTCGTCCGCCTGCAGCTCAGCGGCGTTCGGGAAGGCGGTGGGATCGAGCGTGAGATCCTTGATGCGCGCCTCATCGATGTAGGAGAGACAGCCGTCGTCCTCGTCGAAGTCCAGGCCGCCGAGGTCTTCCAGGCAGGCCTCTTCCGCGGTCTTGCCGGGCGGGATGTCGGCCGGGTCGACGTCGAAGAAGTACTCGCGGCCGTCGCCTTCGTTGGCGGTGACCAGGAAGGTGCGTCCGCGCAGTACGAAGGAGGCGATGGAGTCGGGCATGTAGAGCCCCTGCACCGGCCAGTTGGCGATGGCGATGGCGTCGTCGCGGTCGCTCGGGTCCAGGGCGTTGTCCGGATCCATGTGATCCTTCGCGCCCAGGCCAGCGATCCGCAGCACGGTGGCTGATGGGATGTCGACCACCGCGATCGCGTTGTTTTCCTGCAGCGTCACCCAAGCGATGCGTGAGGTGATGGAGGTGGTGATGAACTCCGGTTCCAGGTCCTGGGCGACAGTGGAGAAGCCTTCCACGGCGCGCGGCACGCGGGCGCCGGCGGGGATGTCGTCCAGATCGAAGCCGCTGAAATCGGCCGTCATGGCGGTGGCGTTGGCGACGCCGCCAGCGAGGTCGATGATGGTGATCGAGCCTTCGGGGTCGTTGCGGTAGTCGTCGCTCGGCTCGCCTTCGTTGGCGGTGAGGGCGTAGCGGCCGTCGCGGGTGATGGCGACGGAGTCGGGCAGGGGACCGGCCTCGATGGCGCCGAGGAACGTGCCCGCGGTGTCGTAGAAGGCGGCCCAGCCGTTGGCCTGCGTGTCATCGTTTTCCACGGCGATGGCCACGAGGTTGCCGTGCGTGGCCACGCTGTTGACGCCGCCGGCGGCTTCGCCGGGGAAGGCTTCGGCGATGTCCGGGGCGACGTCGATGAACGAGGTCAGGACGGGGTCTTGCGGGCTGGAGATGTCGATGATGTCGACGGTGCTCGCGGCGGCGTTGATGACGAACAGCGACTCGATGGTCGGGCTGTAGGTCACGATTTCCGCGGCGCCATCGTCGAATACACCCGTTTCGACGGTGCCGATGCGAACCAGGCTGACGTCGGCAAGCGCGGAGGCACTAGACGCTGCGGCAACCACAGCAGCGACCAGCAATCGATTCGTAGACATGGGTAAACGCTCCTTGTTGTTGTGAAGCGCGCGAGTCTTACCCGATGTTTGTTAACCGCGCTAGCCGAGAAATATGAAGATCCTGTGACGGTTGGCAGGGGTATGCCTTGACGGTTGATGCCCAGATAGCGCTCCATTGCGGGGTGGCGATCTTCTCAGCGCGATTGGAGCTCAGGCGATGACCATCACACTCCCCCAGCTAGCGCTCTACATGGGCGCGCTGTTCATCTTGTTCGCAACGCCTGGCCCGGTGTGGGTGGCGGTCGCGGCCCGCGCTGTCTCCAGCGGCGCCAAGTCCACGCTGCCCCTGGCCCTCGGCGTGGCCCTGGGGGACCTCCTCTGGCCGTTGGTGGCGGTGTTCGGCGTGACGGCTATCGTCGCCGTTTGGGCTGACTTCCTCATCGTCCTGCGCTATGCCGGCGCCCTCGTGCTGATCGTGATGGGTCTCGCGCTGATTCGTCACGCGGACAAGAACCTCGCCGAGGCGTCGGGGCTGTCTGCCCGGGGCGCATGGGCGAGCTTCATGGCCGGCTTCCTAGCGGTGACGGCGAATCCAAAGGCCAGCCTCTTCTATATGGCGCTCCTCCCCACCTTCTTCGACTTCACGTCGATCACCGCGTTGGACGTGGCGGCGATCTGTGTGGCCAGCTTCGTGGTGCCGCTGGTGGGCAACATGGTGTTGGCCCTCTGCGTCGGCCGACTGCGCCGCCTCCTCAGCAGTCCCAAGGCGGTGCGGCGCACGAACGTGGCCGCGGGCAGTGGCTTGATCGGCGTGGGCGGTGTGATCGCCGCCACCTAGGGAATCTCTGCACAAGTCCGCCCACCATCCCCGCTGGACGGACGGGGCTGGCGACCAGACTTATGCAGAGCTTCCCTAGGGGGGGGCGCACCTTCGCTTGCGACCATGCTGCTCTTCCTCGACTTCGATGGGGTGCTGCGACCGAGGCGTGCCCCGCCCGGCTGCTTCCACCCCGCCTGTCTGGCGAACTTCGAAGATCTCTTGCGTGAGTTCGCAGAAATAGACGTGGTGATCTCGTCCGATCGTGCGCTGGATGCGTTCGAGACGGAGCGCCTTCGCGTGTTTGTGATCGACACCTTGCGCGGTGGATCGCCGAGCGCGGACGCGTAGCGCCAAAGAGAAGGCCGCCGCAGGCTCACGCCCACGACGGCCCTCGTCGCTCACCTGGCGGTGAGGATCAGAACTGCGTGCTATCCAGGTTGCTGATGTCGCAACCGGGGGCTTGCAGGTCCAGACCCTGGGCCAGGAGTGAGCGACCGCCCACCGCCGCAGGCACCACGGTGCACAGCGTCGCGTTGCCCTCGGCGTCCGCCACCGCGCTGCCGCGGGGGAAGGGACGACCGATCTCGAGCGGCGCGTCGCACGCGGGGATCTGCAGTTCCCCGGGCTGCACGCCGATCAGCAGGCGCACGGCGTTGCCGGGCGTCGCCCCGCTCACGTCGTAGCAGTTCTCGACGCCAGCGATGCCCGGGGTGGGCGCGCTGATGGTCATGCCGTCGTTACCGCCCAGGCATTCCTCCGGCAGGTCGAAGGACTCGACGCCGTCGGTCACGCTGTTGACGCTGCCCTGGCTGGCGCCCACGCCGAGTCCGCGGCGGGCGAAGGCGTCCCAGATCAGGCACTGGTTAGCGCCGCCGTTGTTCACCTGGTCGGCGAGGAGGATGGCGTCGCGGCCGTCCACGAAGCCCGGCGAGCAGGATTGGAACTTGAGCCCGTCGGTGACCAGTTGAATGGCGAGGTTGTTGCCGCCCGTGCCGTCGTAGAGGTCCGGGTCGAAGCCGTACTCGTCCACGAGGTTCCAGTACATGTCCCAGAGCATGGTGGCCCAGACCGAGCCGACGCCGTGGGGGATGGACTGGGTGGCGATGTCGCCGTAGCTGAAGGGGTTCACCTCGAGGCTGCGCGAGTACGGGAAGGAGCGGATGCCCGTGCCGTCGGTGGGCTGATAGATCAGATAGGTGCCGACACCGCGCGGCATATCCGCCGTGTCACCCACCTTGCCGGTCATGGCCACCGCGTACCAGTCGGACCAACCCTCGCCCATCTGCTCCGTGTTGCCGAGGCAGAAGACGTTGGAGGGGCCGCCCGTGAGGCGGTTGGAGAGGCCGTGGCCGTACTCGTGCACGATGACACCCGCGTCGAGGTCAGAGTCACGGTCCACCACCGGTGGGCCGCCGCGGAAGACGCCTGCCTCGGGCAGCGTGGGCTTGATCACATCGCCGTCGGCGAGGCTGATCATGCCCGACGGGATGGCGATGTCGCCGCCCGTACCGTCATCGCCGAGGGTGATCGGCGAGCCGGACACGTTGTTGACGATCACCACGCCGGTGGCGCCCACCTGCTGGGCCTGGCGCACCTTGCTCACGAAGGAGCAGGTACCGCGGTTGATCACGGCGATGTTGCCGGCGATCTCGGCGCCGTTGGTGACCGGCTCGCAGATGTCGTTGACATCATCACCGGTGCCGTCGGTGGCGATCACCAGGCTGCCGGCGATACCCGACTGGTCGAGTGCCGGACCAAAGCCTGCGCCAGTGGCGGTGTAGACGCCTGCGGCGGGCCCTGCCTGCACGTCAAGCTCGTTGGCGGCGCCGCCGGTCCACACGAACATCTGCATGCGCGGATCGGAGCCGTCGGACGGGGTGGAGAAGTTGGCGTTGTTGGTGCCGGAGCCGTCCTGGGCGTCTGCCTGCACGGGGTCGCCGGCGATGCCGCCGCGGCCGTAGTTGTTCTGCTGGAAGTTACCGGACGCCTCATCGAAGCCGTAGGCATAGAGGATGTCGTGGATGATGTTGTTCCAGTAGAAGAGGTTGGCGGTGGCCGCCGGGATGTAGGTGTCCGGCTCCTGGTTCAGGTCCAGGGGGAACTGGAAGTCGAGGCCGGCGCCACAGTCCGGGCGATCGCCGCCGGAGTTGTTGGCGTCGCGGTCTTCCTGGGCGAAGACGTTGTTGCCGCGCGTGTCCGTGAACTCCGCGCCGGCGATGCCGTCCGTGTCATGCCAGCCGAAGGGCGAGGCCGTCGACTCGGCGGCATCCACCTCGATCGTTCGCGGCCCTTCGTCCGGCGACACCAGCGGAATCGGGTACACCTCGTAGGTGTCGTTAGCGATCATGTTGACCTTGCCGAGCACCTCGCCGTTGGCGGCGTCCACCCACAGCACCCACCAATCGCGTTGATCGGGCGTGCGGATGTCGAGCTGCCAGGCGAGACGGGCCTTGCGTGCACCGGCGTCCTCGACCGCGTAGTAGGCGAGGGTGGCGGGGATGTCCTGTAGGGAGATGCCGGCGCCGTTGAAGCGCACGTCGCGCGTGGCGCTGGCGGCCTGCGGGCCCTGGGCTTCGAGCGGCGCGTTCGCCTGCAGGCCGAGGTGGCTGGCGGCAGCGCGCACGGCGCGCTCGGCGTCGAGGGACGGCGTGTCGAGCGCGGCGTTGGTGGCCAGGTCACTGACGAGTCGGCCCGCCGTGTTCACCAGGCGACCGTCCGCGGTGACGTTGACGGCGAGCGTAGCGTTGACCACCGGGATGCCGCGCCACTGCTGGCGCAGCTGCAGATGGGTCACGCCGTTGTGGGTGGAGCGGTAGCGATCGGTGACCGTCAGGGCGTCGACGTCACTTGCCGTCAGGCCTTGGGCGCCACTGCGCAGGTAGTCGCGCGCGATGTCGAGGGGATCAGCTGCCGACGCTTGCGTCGTGAGGAAGCTGGGCGATTGAGCGAAGGTTGGCGTGGCCGTGGTGGCCGCGACGCCCAACGCAGCGCAGATCGCGACGCTCGTGGCGACGGATAGGCTTTGCCTGCGTAAAGACGCGCTTCCGGCGCGTGGCTTGGTATCCATGGAATGGGCAACTCCCTGTTATAACCTAACAAAATGGCCCGCCCGAAGGTGTTGTTGGTGTTATCGGACAGCAACGCATTGTTCCGGGATGTGCGCCGCTCGGTCAATAAATTTGACGCTTCTGGTTATATGGAAAAGACGCGCTACCGCGCTCCTACGACTGCATGCCTACGGGTTCCCGAGGCTAGTCAGCACCCGAAGAAGCGCCTTGGTTCGCTCGCCCGGGCGCAGGTATGAACTCGCCGTTCAGGTTGGCGAGCACCGCCGCATCACGCCCGTACACGTCGGGGCGGAAGAGCACCTCCTCGGTTCCCATGGGCACCCGTGCGGTGAAGTACGTGATGAACACCCGCATCGGATTGTCCAGGTAGATGCGCTTGGTCTCCCCGGACGCCAACAGTTGATCGATTCGCTCCCGCGTCCACCCCTGCGGCGCGAGCAGGCGCTGCGCCAACACGAAGGGGTTGCGCACGCGAATGCAGCCGGAGCTGAAGGTGCGCTGGGTGCGGTCGAACAGCTCCTGGTGGTTGGTGTCGTGGAGGAACACGAAGTGGGGGTTGGGGAAGATGAACTTCACCTGGCCGAGGGCGTTGTCGGGCCCGGCGGGTTGGCGCACCAGGTACGGGAAGCCCTCGAGTGATGCCCAATCCACGGTGTCTGGATCCACCTCGTCTCCCGCTTGCGTGAGGAGCAGATAGCCCTTCTTCTGCAGGTATTGCGGGTCGCGGCGAATGCCGGGGATGATCGTGCGCCGGAGGATGCCGGGCGGGATGGTCCAGGTGGGGTTGAACTCGAGGTAGCTGATCCGACCACCGAACACGGGCGTTTGCGTGTACTCCTTACCCACCTGCACGTCTTCGACCCATACGGGCACGCCACTGTCGAACCAGGCGGCTTGAAAGTCCGCGATGTTGACGATGATGAACTCGTCGTAGCGCTCGTGCAGGATCCAGCGCAAGCGCTCCAGGTTTATCCGAAGCTGATCTATGCGGGACTCAACAGATACGTTAAGTGTCCGCAGTGTATTGGGTCCCACGCGGCCGTCGACGGCCAGGCCATGGCGCCGCTGGAAGTGTCTGACGGCCTCTTCGAGGAGTTGGTCGAAGACGGGCGGGGAGGCCAGGGCGGCGGGGTCGAGGTCTTCCGAGGCCACCAGGCGAAGGCGAAGCGCCTGCACGCGTTCGCCTTCGGTAGCGAGCTCCAGGGTCGGGCCGCTCGGTACTGCCATCCACCCTCCAGCGTCGGCGTAGCCCTGATAGCGCGCCAGCGCACCGCGCATGCGTGCGTAGGCGGGCGCATCGGCGCGTGCCCAGTCGAGGGCGTCGACGAGCGTGCCCTGGCGAATCGCGCCGAAGAGCCGGGCGACGGCATCGCCGTCGGCGTCGGCGCGAATGAAGTTGATGTTCGGGTCGACGTGTTGCGGATCTACCTTGCCAAAGTAGAGTTGATAGGCGGCGCGGAGGAACGCTTCGGTGAGAAGAATGTCCGCCTCGGCGCGCTCGATTGCATCAAGGGCCTCGAGATCCGGTGCGTCCAACTGAGCGGCGATGCGTGAGAACCGATACTCCAGTGGGTCGAGGCCATCCTCGCGAAGGGCTTCGATCGCTTGGGCGAGATCAGCGGTGGCAGCGTCGCTCCACAACGGCTCGTAGGCGCTGCCCAAGTACATCTCGCGCAGTACGTTGGCGCTGAACACGGGGATGTCCGTCACCACCGGTGGCGTGCCCGTGTCCGTTGCGCCGAGCTTGCCGATGACTGCCTGCGCGAAAGGCGACGATTGCGCGTGCGCCGGGATGGGGGCGACGATGAGCAGGCTGCTCGTCGCGAGCGCGAGGAGCAACCGGCGAGCGGTAGCGGGGAAGCAGTGGCTGAACACGGTCGTCTCAATACGCAGATCGGCGGTCCAGTATACTGGCCGCCCCACGCAGCACGAGAGCTTGCATGAAGAGATTTCTAGCCCTGGGGGCGCTGGCGTTGCTCGTCCGTCCAGCAATTGCCGACACCCGCTCAATCGAGTTCGTGCACACCCACACGGGGAAGACGATCGAGGCGGCGTATCAGGTGGATGGCGTGCTGGTGCCCGACGTAGTCGAGTCTTTGAACGAGTTCCTGGGCGACCACCGCAACGGCCAGGTCATCGCGATGGACCCGGCGCTGTTCGATCTGCTGTGGGAGTTACGCGAGCGGGCCGGAGTCGAGGGGCCGTATCATCTCGTCTCTGGTTATCGGTCGCCGGAGACTAATGAAATGCTCAGGAAGCGTGGCCGCGGGGTCGCGAAGAAGAGCCTGCACATGCGTGGCCAGGCGATCGATGTTCGCCTGCCCGGCGTGTCCACAGCGAAGCTACGCGATCTCGCAAGACAGCTTGGCGTGGGCGGCGTCGGCTACTACAAGGACTCGGATTTCATCCACGTCGATACGGGCCGCGTACGCTTCTGGTGAGGCGCGGCGCTGGCGGTAGGATCGTGTCCTACTCCCGAGCCTGCAGCGTGGAGGAGTGGATGCTCAGCATCTTCCAGCCGCTGTCGAAGCGCTCGAGCACGGTGGTCAGCAACCCCTCGAAGTAAAAGTACCCCGGATCGCCAACCTCTCCGAAGGCGGTGGAGAAGGGGGCGGCAACCTGCGCGTGGTCGTCGCCCAAGACCAAGACCTCCAGTTTCCCGTAGCGAAACACCCCCTTGCCGTAGGTGGGGAGCTGCTTGAAGGCGGCGGCAAGGTCAGCGTAGGAGCTGTAGCGCGTCTGGCCGTCCTCGTAGGCGACGAAGCGAGGGTCGTCAGCGTAGAAGGCGAGCGCGGCGGCGTAGTCGCCCCGGTTGAGGTTGGTTTCGAAGCGACGGAACGCCTCCTGCACTTCGTGCGCTCTGACACAAATCCCCCGTTCCACGTTTCGTGCCGCGCTCGTGATCACCGACCCAGGCCGAGTGCAGTCCTATCAGGTGCCGTACGCCGCGGACATGAACATATGCGATCGAGGCCTCAGTCCTCCGCCTCCACCCTCT